>CAYFSB010000226.1:0-2025 GCA_964345655.1 uncultured Oscillospiraceae bacterium | reverse complement strand
GTGAACACGACCGTCCCATTCTCCTCGACGCCGTAGACGTGCCGGCCATCCTCCGTCTCGTAGATACGGAGAGCCAGCCGGCAGTCTCCGGCGACCTTGGTGTGCAGGGTCTTCAGGATCTTCACTGCTCGATGTCCTCTCGGTCCTTGGAATCGGTAGTCGGCATGTCACTCTCCAATCTCGTCGAACTGCGACGCGAGCATGTCAGCCGTGTGCGTCGCGATGACCTCGAGCGGGAACTCGGATACGGCGTCTCCGAGATGTCGGGCGTCGTACTCCTCTCCTACGCTCCTCTCGCCCATGTGGTACACGATGCACATCTGCTCGACGTGGGAGATCGGATGACCAAGGAACTCGGGCGCGAGAATCGCCGAAAGAGTCCCGTGTCCGGGGATCGCAGGGCTGGTCTTCGCGATCTCCCCGCCCGCCATGAAGTCGTAAGCGTGCATCTTGCACAGGTCGTGGCACATGCCGATGACGTAGGGCGACCCAGAGTACGACCACTCGATCTTGAGGGCCTCCGACAGCTGCAGGAGCCGGTCGGTCACGTTCATCGAGTGAATCGCGAGCCCTCCCTTCACGGCGAGGTGGTGGTCCGCCGAGGCTGGCGCGACAAGGAATCGCTCCACGTGTCCGCTGCCGTCCAGGAGTAGCGGCTGGCTTACTCCCGACATCACGAGGTACATTGCGATCTTGTCGAGCTGCTCCTCCGTGAGCCACGACAGCCCGTACAGTTCTCGCAGGCGCGCCTTGATGCCTTCGATGTCTACCATCACTTACCCTCCGGCTTGAAGTGCTCCCAGGCGTGGTCCGCGGTCTTGGAGATCCGGTCCTTCGAGCCGCCGTTGTCGAGGTAGAGGTGGAAGAGGTAGAACATTGCCTTCTCCAGGTCCTGGACTGGCTTGCCCTTGAAGGCGTACCGCTGGACGTACTTGATCGCGTTGCCCTGGAGGAAGCCGTCGAAGGCGACCTTCCCCATCTGGTCCTTCATGTGCATGAAGGAATCGCGCCCGTTAGGGGCGTAGTGGTTCGGACGGTTCACCACGTCCTCAGCCGGATTTGCCGCTGCCCTCGCCCTTGCATCAGCAGCCGTGACCCCTATCCCGTACGGGGTCACCAACTTAGTCATCTCCGCCATCATTCTCCTCCTTGTCATTCGAGCACTGGCGGAAGAGTTCCGCCGCTATCCTTGCATGCTGGATCAGCTGCTCGAGGCAGTCCCGCTCGCCTTGCGTGAGGTTGCCCGACGTCTCCTCGAACTTGTCCCAGTCCAGGATGCCCACCGCTTTCCCGACAAGCTCCTCGCACTTGACGGTAATTGCCTCCTTGGCGTACGCCGCAGAGGCACTGGACATCCGTTCAACAGAGCGTTTCATTCGTGCCTCCCGCTATTCGTGGAGGACGGCGTATCGCCCATCGCGACCGACGTCCAGCCATAGACTCCGAGCCCCGGGAGCATCTGCTGCCCCTCCGCGTCCTTTGTCTTCTTCGCCCGCGGGCCAAGCTTCCCCTTGTACTCCGCGTTCACCAGGCACACGTTCTCGATCGAGCACCGGAGCGTCCGGTACTTCCCGGCGAACTCGTTGAGCGCGGAGCACACGGCGTCCGCGAGGAGCCTCCGGCCGGCCTCGGACTCCGCCCTGCGGAAGTCGTCGAAGAGGCCCCACGCCCTGTGGAACGCGGCGTCCACGTCCTTCGAGCACTTGTCGAGGAGCGGAGCCTCCTCGCGCAGCTTCCCTATCACGTCCTGCATCTTCATTTCGCAGGCTCCTTCTTCAGCATGTCCGAGGCGTCGGCGCAGGAGACGAGGACGTCCATGAGGTCGTCCATCGCGTCGAGCCACACGTCGACGATCCTCATTCTCAGGGTCTTGCACGTGACGAGCCTCCGCAACGCGGCGAGGTAGTCCTCCTGCCTGCCGGGGCCGTTGAGGCCCATCTCGACGTGGGCGATGTAGCCCGTGCGGGTCTTCCCGTCGATCTTGCCCGTCACCCTCATGACGCGGTACACGCGCATGCCGTCCTT
>CAYFSB010000225.1:0-3298 GCA_964345655.1 uncultured Oscillospiraceae bacterium | reverse complement strand
CGTGTAGGGAAAGAGTGTAGATCTCGGTGGTCGCCGTATCATTAAAAAAAAAAACCCCGCTGCTGGCCGCCGTCTGCGCCTCCTCCTTTGCCTATGAGGGCTGGATTCTCACCACCTCCATCAACGCAGAGCTGAGAGACGCCAAGAAGAATCTGCCCAAGGCACTGGTAGTGGGCGGAATCATTGTTATCATCACCTATGTGGCATACTACATTGGTGTAGCCGGCGGAGCCTCTGTTGATGTGCTCATGAGCGACGGCGCCACCAGCGCGTTTACCAACATCTTTGGCGGCGTGCTTGGCAATATTCTCAATCTCTTTATCGCGATCTCCTGCATGGGCACCATGAACGGCCTTATGCTGGCCTGCTGCCGCGGCATGTACGCGCTGTCTGCCCGTAAGCAGGGCCCCAAGCCCGAGCTCTTCGGCCAGGTGGACAAGCAGTCCAACATCCCTTCAAACTCCGCAATAATCGGCCTGCTGCTCTGCGCAGCATGGGGGCTGTACTTCTACCTGTCAAATCTGGCGGGCACATGGAGCTCCGTGACGGTGTTCAAGGGCAGTGTGTTTGAGAGCGTGCCCTTCCTCTTTGACCCCACTGAGCTGCCTATTATAACCATATATGCTATGTACATCCCCATATTCATCCAGTGGATGCGCAAGTCCACCGATGAGGGCGCGGTCCGCCGGTATGTGATCCCGGCGCTGGCCATACTGGGCTCCTGCTTCATGGTCTATGCCTGCCTCGTGGGACACAAGATGGGCAACTTCTGGTATCTCATAGTGTTCGCGGTTATCATGCTCATCGGCGTGGCCTTTTATAAAAAGAACGTGAAGATGGACACAAAGGCGAAAAAGAAGTAAAGTCAGCAGCTTAGTGCCTGCGGGCAAAACAGTATAGTAAAACAATGTCAGAAGCATACGGGGCTGTACAGCACCGTATGCTTCTGACAAAACAATATTCGGACCCGTCGCCGGATCAGCTGCCCGGCGACCCCGTAGATCAGCCTTTTTTGCTGGAACAGGAGGTTCAAAACGGATAAGTTTTCCAATATTTTAATTAGAATTATGCTGGGCCTCTTTTCGCTTCTCATGATCTCGGCGATGCTGATGGGCACCCTGAAGGACCCAGACCATTTATCGTATATTGCGGCGTTTATAATGGCGCTGGTTTTGACGGCGGGACTGCTGCGCTTTAAAAGAAGACGCACCGCGCCTTCACGCGTTAAAAGAACGGCAGACCCGGTCAAAATCGGAGCGCTGCTGGGGCTGCTGTGTTTTGTTGTAAACCTGATCTGGGTGTTGGCGGTCAGGCTTGAACCTACTGTGGATTACCTGACATTCTGGACTGCGTCTGTAGAGCTGGCGGAGGGAAAAGCCCTGAGCGGGGCCAGGTTTATGGCCCTGTTCCCCCATATTCTGGGATACTCCACATTTTTGAGCTGCTTTATAAGGGCCTTTGGCCCGTCGCCGCTTCTGGCGCCGGTGATAAATGTAATTTTGACTGTTATGTCGGGCGCAATAATTTACACGTTGTGCCTCAGATGGCGCGGCCTGAATACGGCGGCTGCCGCATCTCTGCTCTGGACCTTCTGCCCGTCAAAAATGCTGTATAACACGATGGTTCTGTCAGAGCCGTTATATACTTTCCTGATGCTGCTTTTCATACTGCTGGTTTCATCACTTGAGCGGAAGACAGGCCGCCGATATTGGGTCTTTATACTTGCCGCTGTGTGCTGTGCCATGACGCTTGCCATGGCAAATGCCGCAAGGCCTGTTGCGCTGGTGCCGATGATCGCGTTTGGCATATGGCTGTGTCTGCTCCGCGGAGAAAGAATGAAGGAGGGCACCCAGTGCCGCCGCTGGCTGGCCTTTACAGGGGTGCTTCTGGTATGTTACGGTCTTTTCGGCGCAGGATGGAGAAACCACGCCGAAAAGGTTCTGGGCCAGGAGGCGGCGTGGACGCCGGGGTACAGCATGTATGTGGGCTTTAACCCGGAGTCCGGTGGCTCATATTCGGATGAGGATATTCAGCTCCTGTACCACTACAGCGACCTGCCGGGATACAGCGCGGCAGATGCCCAGACGCAGATGTTTAAGCTGGCAAAGGAGCGGGCCTCTTCAAACAGCGTGAATTTGGGCAGACTCCTTCTCACAAAGATCCGGACATTTCTCGGCAACGATGAGGGCGGCGCCTATTATTCCAAAGCTGCCCTGAGCGACAGAGCGTATTCCGTATGTGCTGTGGTAAGCAATATTTATTACTATACGCTTGTGCTTTTGGTCCTTCACGGTGTCAGGAATATCCGACGGGATAAAATAAAGACCTCGCTGCTGATAGTCCCCATGTATGTGCTGGGCCTTACGCTGGCGCAAATGCTGGTGGAGGTTGCCGGGAGATACCACTATTCGATAATACCCATGCTCGTGATCATGGCCGCTTTTTCCTGTACTGAGAGGTATGCGGCGAACCATGACATGCCGGACTCAGTCTGACAGCAGCTCCACGCTTCCGTCGGGAGATACTCTCTTAAAGGCGAAGCCGTCGGAATCCAGCTGCTCCTGCTGGTTGACTGCCCACTGATAGGCCCCGGCCCTTATGGCGTCGGGGCCTATGTGATTGTGCCCGTCGTTCTCGCATTCCACGATTATCACATTTACGCCGCAATTTATCATCTGGGCCACCGGAGCTATGTCCATGGCATAGTCAGAAAAATTGTGCTGCTCAAAAAGGTAGACGGCGGTTTGGGTCTGGGAAAGAATTTCGCACTCGTCCTCTGCGAGCAGCGCGAAGGCGGGTACCTGCCACTCGCAGCCGGCGTCAAAAGCCAAAACATTTTCAACTGTGAGACCCATTTCAGAGTAGAAGGCACTGGCCGCAATTATCGCAGTGAAACAGCCGTTGGAGGAGCCAACGGTTGCCACATCGTGAAACCATATGCCGCATTCCAGCGCTGTCTGCTTCATAAGCGCCAGCACGGAGGGCAGAAAGGTGCGGATGTTATAATAGCCGTTGCTGTACAGATATACCATCACGGCGTCCGGGTCAAAATGCCCGTGCTCATACCAGATGCATTCCAGCGACAGATTGTCCCTTTCCCCGCAGCCTCCCGGAAAGTATACGAGCCAGGAGGTCTCAGGGCCCAGTTCATCGGGCACGTAGATCAGGCCAAGAGGATGCAGGTACAGTTTGCCGTGCTTGAATTCTTCCACCATGTTCTGCGCTGGTATTATCTGGTAGCCGTCACAGGCGGCCTGCGCGCTTAGCCGCTCATTGCAGTTTTCCAACTACACAGCGC
>CAYFSB010000224.1:0-3304 GCA_964345655.1 uncultured Oscillospiraceae bacterium | reverse complement strand
ATACGTATGTGCAAAGTAGAGCGGTCCTTTTCATACGACAACCAAACCATGCTTATATATAACGCTGCCGCCGCTGAAAAGGATCAAAAAAAAGTCCTTATATTATAATACCTGCTGTTCCCGGAGAATAATACCGGAATTTTTAATATCAGCGGATAATTTCACTTGTCATAATTGCCAAATTATAAGCGAAAAATTGGGCATTGCTCCAAAGTTTGCAGGCTGCCCTCTTAAAGCGGTTGACTTTGCACGATAAGCTTGATAATATCTAATTAAAGAGAGATGGTAACGTTACCGGTATCGTTACCGGAAACGATTTCCGGGGAAATAAAAAACTGTTTGGAGTATTGCTGAGCCGTGACGATAAAAGACATTGCCAAAGCCTGCGGTGTCAGTGTGAGCACTGTCTCAAGGGTGCTGAATAACCGCCCGGATGTGAGCGAGCCTGTCAGACGCAGGGTGCTTGCGATGGTTGAGTCCAAGGGCTACATACCCAATAACAGCGCGAGAGATTTGGTACGCAGCCAGTCAGACGCCATAGGTGTTGTGGTGCGCGGCACGGGGAACCTGTTTTTTACAGAGATGCTGAAGACAATTTCCAGGGAAATAGACCACTGCGGCTACACCATGGTGCTGCACTTTATCGACTCCGACGCGGACGAGGTGAAGGCAGGAGCGATCCTTGAGCGGGAGAAAAAGCTGCAGGGCCTGCTGTTTTTGGGTGGTCGCTATGACTATACCCCGGCAGAGCTGGCGCTTGTGGGCGTGCCCTATGTGTGCTGCTCATATACAAACTGCTTTGGCTCTCTCAGGGAGGAGGACTACTCCTCCGTATCGATCGATGACCATCTCACAGCCTACAGGGCTGTGGAAATGCTTATAAATCTGGGCCACAGGCGCATCGCGGCGCTGGTACCCAGCAGCAATGACCGCTCCATCAGCGAACTGCGCTATAACGGCTTCAGGGCCGCTCTGAGAGACCATGGGGTGGAATTTGACCCGGCGCTGCTTATGGAGACGGGCGGCTGCTTTGACATGCCACAATCCTATGAGGGAATGCGCAGGCTTATAGACAGAAAAGCTGAGTTTACGGCGGTGTTTACCCTGTCCGATACCACCGGCATGGCGGTCATGAAAGCTCTGGAGGACGGAGGACGCCGTGTGCCGGAGGATTGCTCAGTAATTGCAATCGACGGGCTGAATGTGTCCGAATACATCACCCCCACCCTCACCACCATGGTGCAGCCGGCGGAGGAGATGGGGCGGGAGAGCGTGAAAATACTTATTGACATGCTTGAAAACGGCGCCACAAGCCGCCATGTGCGCCTGGAGGCCAAAATACGTGAGGGCGCCTCCGTAAGAAAAATCTGATTTTCCGGCCCAAAGGGTCTGAAGATATCACCTCATATTGAGGAAAACTTTTTTAAAGGAGAAAGTACCAAATGAAAAAGATTCTTGCTCTTCTTCTGTGCATGGTAATGCTGTTTGCGCTCTGCGCCTGCGGCGAGACCAAGACTGAGGAACCCGCAGCCGCTACTACCGAGGCTCCCGCAGCGGAGACCGCAGCTACCGGCTCCGTTTACTGGCTTAACTTCAAGCCCGAATCCGATGAGGCTCTGCAGAAAATAGCAGCCCTCTACACCGAGAAGACCGGCGTTCCCGTGACTGTTGTTACCGCCGCTTCCGGCACCTACAACGAGACCCTCACTGCTGAGATGGACAAGACCCAGGCTCCCACTCTGTTCGTGGTCGGCAACTCCGCCGCCGTCGACACCTGGGGCGAGTACTGCCTCGACCTGACCGGCACCGATGTGGCCAACGAGCTCAGCTCCGACGACTACATGCTCTATGATGCTGATGGCAAGCTCTGCTCCATCGGCTACTGCTACGAGTGCTACGGCATCATCGTCAACAAGGCTCTGCTTGAGAAGGCCGGCCACTCTGCTGACGAGATCACCAACTTCGAGACCCTGAAGGCTGTTGCCGAGGACATCCACGCCCGCGCAAGCGAGCTGGGCTTCGACGCCTTCACATCCTCCGGCATGGACAGCAGCTCCAGCTGGCGCTTCACCGGCCATGTTGCAAACCTTGAGTACTACTACGAGTCCGTGGACGATCCCGCTGCATGGGAGACCTGCCCCTCCGAGATCAAGGGTACCTACATGGACAACTACCGCAACCTGATGGATCTGATGTTTGTCAACAGCGCTACCGATCGTTCCGCTCTGGCTGCCGGCGGCTTTGACGCCAACGCAGAGTTCGCAAACGGCGAGGCTGCCTTCTATGTGAACGGCAACTGGGAGTGGTCCGGCCTGTCCGAAAAGGGCATGACCGCTGATCAGCTGACCATGATCCCCTACTACTGCGGTGTTGAGGGCGAGGAGAAGGCCGGACTGAACTGCGGCACTGAGAACTACTGGGCAGTCAACGCAGAGGCCTCCGAGGAAGACATCCAGGCCACTCTGGACTTCATGTATTGGATGGTAACCGATGCCGACGCCTCCCGTATGGCAGTTGACACCTTCGGCGTAATGCCTTATAAGCAGGCCGCCGAGTCCAGCAACCCCTTCTTTGCCAGCGCCAACGCATATCTGGCTGCAGGCAACTACACCATGCCTTGGGTTACCAACTACCAGCCCAATGTTGACGCCTACCGTGAGGCTCTGGTAGCCGCTCTGAACCAGTACAATGCGGATCCCACCGATGCCAACTGGGAGCTTGTCAAGACCGCCTTTGTTGACGGCTGGGCAACCCAGTACGCGGCAGCCAACGGCTGATAAGCCGGCGGCAATAAAAGCCGAATATACCATACTAAGCAAACGGGGCGAGCACAGCGCTCGCCCCGTTTTCCAATAATATCACACCTGAGGCTACATGAGGCCGGAGGTATGCGAAGAATAAAAAAGAGAGGGGTTAGATACATGAAAAACAAAGGCGACGGGGCAGCCGTAAACAGCCGCCTCATACGCAGGCCCATACAGCGTCTGTTCTTCATATTTCTGCTTCCAATGGTGGCGGCGTTTTGCATCGGCTTTGTATATCCTTTTTTAAAGGGTCTGTTTTTGTCCTTCTGCAAATTTAAAACCACCAGCAAATGGACGTGGGTAGGCCTGAGCAACTATGTCAAGGCGCTGCAGGACAGCAGCTTCAACTATTCCTTCTGGTACACGGCCGCTGTTGCCCTTGTATCTCTTATGCTTATCAACGTGCTGGGCTTTGCTGTGGCCTATGCGCTCACGCAGGAGATCAAAGGCACAAATGTTTTCCGCACGGTATTTTTCATGCCTAACCTGATAGGCGGCAT
>CAYFSB010000223.1:0-3307 GCA_964345655.1 uncultured Oscillospiraceae bacterium | reverse complement strand
TATGCACACGGATTTACCGGAGCCGGTAGTACCGGCAATAAGCATATGGGGCAGCTTCGCAATATTGCCCACAATACAGTCACCGCTGATATCCTTGCCCAGCGCGAAGCTGAGTCTGGATTTTGCGCCGGTAAACTTCTGAGACTCTATAATGTCCCTGAGATACACAGTGCTGACGATCTTGTTCGGCACCTCAATGCCCACGGTGGATATCTTGTCCGGAATCGGCGCGATACGCACGTTTATTACGCCCAGCGCCAGCGCCAGGTCACCCGCCAGATTTGTAACTCTCGCAAGCTTTACTCCCTGGTCAAGCTCGATATCATATCTTGTAACTGTGGGGCCTCTTGTTACTCCAACAATTGCCGCGCTTATTCCAAAGCTTCTTATAGCCCCTTCAAGCCGCTCACGGTTTACAATTATCTCATCTTTTGCATCTACCGCCGCGGCAGAACCGCTGCGCAGCAGACTCAGCGGCGGGAACTCATAGCCTGGCTTATCCTCAGCGGAGGAGACGGCCGCCGCCATAGCCTGTGCCTCGGCGTCAACCTCTGCGCGGCTGACTTTTTTGCCCTTTGGCGGATCGGATATCTCCGCGCTCACAGCCACAGGCTTTACACTGTCTCTGCCGGTGACGGGGATCTCCCTGAATCCGTCCCCTACGCTGACACCGGCAATGCCCGCGGCTTCATCAGCAGACAGAGGCTCCACGCCTTCCGTTGCTGAGACTCCCGCGCCTTTACGGCGCACCTTGGTACGGCGGCCGGTCTTTTCATCGGGACTATAGGTCTCATCTCCGGCGTAACCCGCGTCACGCAGGGACAATACTTCCTCGTCATCACCCAGCGGAATATCCACAGGGAACATGGTGCGCGGCACACGTTCGATTTTTTTTGACTCTTTTGGGGTCTCGGATTTGGTTTTAGCGGTTTTGGGCGTATTATAATCCTCGTACATGGCCGGGTCATATTTTGCACGAGGCTGATCTTTTTTACCGCCGAACATACCGGACAGATTACCCCTGACGGCAATAATAAGGAAGAACACAAAGGCCACCATCAGCAGCGGCAGCGCGCCATATATGCTGAACGCCATCTCAAGCCCTGTGGCAATAAGTCCGCCAATGACTCCGCCATCCTTCAAAGCCTGGCCCCGCTCAAAAAGCAGGCCCACTGCCAGCCTCAGGTCAAAGCCTTCCACCAGCGAGTCCGCGAACATCATATCCATAATGGCCGCAAGCAGCAGCGGCAGCAGCAGCGCGGCTGTTACCCGCAGCGCCACAGGCTTTCCTCTGTGGAAAAACAGCACCATCGACGCCAGCAGGAAAACAGGCGCAGTGATCCAGAAGCCCCAGCCCAAAAGGCCTTTCAGGAGATTTGAAAAGAAGGCTATAAAGGCTCCGTCTGTATTGAAGCAGCTTATACCCGTGAACACGGCCAAAAACAGGAATATGACCGCCGCAACCTCCCGGCGTATTGGCTGAACCGGCGGCTCCGGGGGCGCCGTATTGGCCGCTTTCCCTGTCTTTTTCGCCTTTGTATCGGTCTTTTTCCCGCTGCTTGAAGTATTCTTTTTTGTTGTTGTAGATTTGCTCTGTGCCATCTATATGAATCCTTTCCTGGATTAGAAAATCATCGTAAGTATTATTGATAAGACGCCCACAACCCAGCAGTAATAGGCAAAACCGCCGAACTTGCCCTTTTTGGCTATGTATTTCAGCAGGCTGATAGCCGCGATTCCAGACACCATCGCCACCGCTGTCCCCACAAGATACGCCGGCATATAGGCCCACTCAATGCCGCTGCTAAACGCATCCGCAAGACTGAGAATGTTTGCGCCCAGCACGGCAGGAAGCGACATCAGGAAAGAGAACTTAACGGCAAAATCCCTTCGCAGGCCCGTGGCTATTCCTGCAGTGATCGTGGTTCCAGAGCGAGACAGGCCCGGTACGGTGGCCACGCACTGGCAGAGGCCTATTATAAGCGCGTCCAGAACCGTCATGCTGCCGCCGGTTTTTTTCCCCTGCGTCATCTTGTCGGACACGTATAGCATGCAGCCTGTGAGCACAAGCGCAACGCCTATAAAAATATTGTTGTAGTACAGCGTCTCCAGCATATCGTTTATTGGGAGAATAAGCAGCAACGGCAAAGTGGCTATCACTATCATAAAAAACAGCCTTGCTGCCGGGTACCGCTCCCTGCGCTGTCCGGCCATTGGGCCTATATTTATAAAGCCCAGTACCTCAAAGAACATCTCCACAATGTCCTGCCAATACACAATGCAGATGGATGCCAGTGTTCCCAGATGCAGCAGCACATCGAAAAACATGTGTCCGCCCTCCGCTGTGGACAGGCCGAAAAGGTTGTTGAGAATGGACAGATGGCCGGAGCTTGAGATTGGCAGGAATTCCGCCAGGCCCTGTACAAGACCGAGAATTACAGCGTTCCATATGGTCATTGGCACATACCCCCACGATAATCACGTAAAAATTATTTTACCATAATTTTATTACAAAAACAAGTCCAACAGAACATCCGGGGATGATTACGGCATCCCCGGATGTGATTTCTATTTCCTCGCTTCCCCGTGGAGATACTCCAAAGCGTCAGAAAGCGTGCCCAGTGTATCTATAAGCCCACTTTTGACAGCCTCCTCCCCGTATATGACGCTGCCCACGTCGTTTGCAAGTTCATCCGTATTGGTCATGAGCTTAAGATATTCTTCCCTGCTGATATTTGAGTGCTCCGTCACAAAGCCAACTATTCGCTCCTGTATACGTGAAAAATAGTTGTAGGTCTGAGGCACGCCTATGACAACGCCGTTTATTCTCACCGGATGTATGGTCATCGCGGCAGAGGGCGCTATCATGCTGCGTTTGGACGCCACAGCCAGCGGAACGCCTATGGAGTGTCCGCCGCCGAACACCAGGGACACCGTTGGGTTTTTCATGCCTGCAGTAAGCTCAGCAATGGCAAGCCCCGCCTCCACATCTCCTCCTACGGTGTTGAGAATGATGAGCAGTCCCTCGATGGAGCGATCCTGCTCAATGGCAACCAGCGCCGGCATAATATGCTCGTACTTGGTGGTCTTGGTACGCTCCGGCAGAACATAGTGTCCCTCCACCTCGCCGATGACGGTCAGACAGTGGATCAGATGCTTGGCGTTGTGTGCCACCACCTGTCCGTTCTGTTCGGCAAGCTCCGCCTGGTCTGCGGCACGCTGGGTTTCGGTCTGATCCTTTTCGTCCTTTTTTTCCTCGGAATCGGTCATACAATCGCCCCCGTTCTGAATCTGTTTCCGTTGGAAC
>CAYFSB010000222.1:0-3309 GCA_964345655.1 uncultured Oscillospiraceae bacterium | reverse complement strand
TTTTAGCCCATCAACCCGGCTGTTAAAATCCACCTGCGCAACGGAAAATGCCGATGCGCTATCCTCCGCGCGGCTCACCTCCGGCAGCAGCCCCTCCAGCCAGAGAATAAGCCGCTGGCCCTTCTCCCGCTCCTCGCGGGAGAGGGACGATGCCTTCCCGCCCCGCGCCAGAGTCCTGCGGCGGTCGGATATCTGCGCATTTAGCTGTGCGGCAGGGTCGGGCGAGCCCTTCAGCGGGCGCAGATGCACCAGATAGTCCTTGAGCAAGCCGTCCAGCTCCATGCTTCGGCGGGTTTTCTCCCGCAGGGCATCCAAAATCAGGCCCAGCAGGGCAAGCCGCTCGTCAAACTTCGCCGCCCGGGCACGCTGCTTTATCTGCTCGGTTGCCTCGCCGCTAAGGATTTTATCAACCTGATAGTCGCTGCGATACTTGTTGAAAAGATCCAGATACAGGGCAAAATCCTTTGCTATGCGCCGCTCCTGAATATACTGGCGCAGCAAGTCCTCATCGCAGGCGATGCCCTTCTCCTCGTACAACCAGAGCATCCGGCTCAAATCCTCCCAGCCGCGGGCGGTGACAAAGCTTTTGCCGCTGACAGCGGTGGATACCGAGTAGAAATTGGCCTTCTTTACTTCAAGATAGCTCATAATTGCCGGATGCACACCGGCATTCAGAGCGTATTCCTTCCAGCAGTCAAAATCCGGCTCCACATCTATGCGCTTAAGCCTGTCCCATGTGACGATATCGAACTCCCGCACGGAATTGTTGTACTCCGGGGGATTTCCCGCCGTCACAACTATCCAGCCATCGGGCACCTTGTGGCGGCCGAAGACCTTGTATTGCAGGAACTGGAGCATCACGGGCGCCAAAGTTTCCGACACGCAGTTCATTTCGTCCAGAAACAAAATGCCCTCGCGAAGCCCCGTCTGCTCCATCATGTCATACACCGAGGCGATAATCTCCGACATGGTGTATTCTGACACATCGCATTCCTGTCCTCCGTAGGTTTTGTGCACGATAAAGGGCAGGCCGAGCGCGCTTTGGCGGGTGTGATGGGTCATGGAATATGACACCAGTCCAACACCCATCTCCTGCGCCACCTGCTCCATAACGGCGGTTTTGCCAATGCCCGGTGGGCCGATGAGAAACACCGGCCGCTGCTTTTCCTGCGGGATTTTATAGTTGCCAAGCTCGTCCTTGGCAAAGTACACGGTCATGGCGTTTTTAATCTGCTCTTTCGCCTTTTTTATGTTCATAAGAAAGCCGCTCCACTTCTTTTCTTGTTATATCTCCCCCGGCAGCAGCGCAAGACTCATCGCCCACACCGGCACCCACGGCACCATTCCCGTGTCACTTACAAACACAAACGCCGCGCGATAATCCGGCATTTCCGCCGGAAAAACGCCCTGCCCGTCGGTGAAGTAGATCAGCCCCTTCAGATTTGTAAACTCGCCCGCAAAAATAAGCTCGTCCACATACGAAAACACCGGTCGAAAATCCGTGCCGCCAAAGCCGCGCAGGGTCATGGTTTTTAAATACTCATCAAATTCCTCTTGGGAGGATATCCTCGCATCCTCCTGTATATTTGCATCGCACTGGATGATGTGCAGGTTTATTTTCGTGAAAAAGCTCTCCTGCTGCTTTAAGATGTTATAGGTTTTCTGCAGGAAGAGCTGCACCTGCTCACCCTTTACAGAGCCGGAGGTGTCAATAACAAACTCCTTTATCCGCTTGACTTCCTTATATTCCAGCGGCTCAATCAATGGCATATTCTCATAGAGCTTTAGCCCATAAGTATAGAAAACGTAGTCAAATTCCTCGTCGTTTGTTTTCATTGCCTCGCCAAGAACCGCAAAGCTGCGGAGAAAAGCCGCGTAATCATATTTCTCTCTCGTGACGGCCCGAAGGGACTGCATGAAAGCAGCCGCCCGGTCGCCCCGCTCTTTTGCAAAGCTCTCCAGCTCTGCCTGCATACTCTCAGCCGTACCCGTCCAGCTCTGCTGAAGGGCTGCAAAACCCGTTGCGCCTGCTGGATTTTCTCCCTCCTGACCTTCGCCCTCGCCGGCTCCGGAAGCGGGCTGCGTCCGGTGGCCATACCAGCCGCTGTGGTCGTCAGCCACGAAATACTGCCGGCTCCTTTCAAGCTGCCTATCCTCCTGCCCGCTCGATATAAGGTTGCTGTATATCCGTTCCGCCGTGAGTCGCTCGCCGCCAATGGGAAGGCGTTTCATCGCATCCCGCTGATCTTTCGCGGGAGCATTGTTAATACAGGCGAGTTCCAGCTCGTTTATAATGTTTTCCACCGCTATATCGCAGGCCAAGTCCCACGCACTGCGGTTTACAAGACCGCTCACAAAGGCGTGATGGAACACGCAGTGGAGCAGCATATGCAGATAGGCACGCGTGAGCGCATACCGATCTTCCATGTAGCGCCGCAGCACCCAGCGGGGGTCAAAGTATATGTGCTCACCGTCAACAGCTATGCTGCCTTGATATGGGGCAGGCTCCAGCATGCTCAGGGCCGTAGCAAGAAAGCGCAGAGACACCACAAGACTGTTGTGGGATATAAGCAGCACCTCTCTGGCAAGCTGTTCCTGCCTCGCCGGGCTGTCCTTCATCGTTTCCCCTCCGTCTCTTGATATGTATTATATGTCATATAATACAGCGCAGCGGCTGATTGCGCAATTACAAAACGGCATTTTTTTTGGACTTATAAGCGTAGTGTCGCCATTCGGCGACACTACACCGTTTTGCTCCGCGGCGCCTGCACGAAATCGCAAATTTTTTCGAGAACTATATAGATTTAAAAGCTGCTTTTGAACGGATTTTCACAAACTTTACGCTACTTTTTATCTTATTTCGTTTGCGCCAGGTAGTCTAACTGAGCCCCTTTACAAGCGTGAAAACAACAGTTATAATGCATACATCAGCTGACGAAAACACGAAAAATTAATTTGAGGAGAATATAAAATGGGTACTATTTTCACGGTTTCTGAGACTTTGAACGTTAACAATACTCCCGCACTTTCCGACCTTAAGGCGCTGGCCGAGGAGCAGCTTTTGATCATGGGTGTACTTATGCTAAATGATGATGCCAAATTTTCCTCGCTCACGCTGAGCGCCGACGGCAAGGAATACGCCTTCAGCGGAGAGGCCCCCTGCACCGAATTTTATGCCCTGCTAACCGCCTTGCATAATGCGGAAGATTTCAGTCTCAGCAGCACTTACAATTTCCGCAGCCCCGGATTTGGATATCTGGCTCTGCAAGCAGGTCCCTTCAACTTCAAAAAAGAATTTAGCGATTATTC
>CAYFSB010000221.1:3057-3322 GCA_964345655.1 uncultured Oscillospiraceae bacterium | reverse complement strand
GGGCAATGTGACAGTAGGCAAGGCCAATGTGCAGCTGCCTGAAATTGCCCAGGTTTACATGACAGGTCTGCTCAACGAGAACATCACAAAGGAGCTGACAATTAAGAAGATCTCCTCCGACGACGGCAATGCGCTGGCCGGGGCCACCTTTACTATAAGCGGCGACAGCGAGACAATGCGTGTCACCACCGACAAAGACGGGCTTGCCAGAGTGAGCCTGCCCTATGGGGAGTACATAATTTCGGAGCTGATAGCCCCGGACGGG
>CAYFSB010000221.1:0-3047 GCA_964345655.1 uncultured Oscillospiraceae bacterium | reverse complement strand
TCGATGAGACAAAGCACCTTGCGGCAGTCTCCGAGGCGGGCATCAGCGTGGACGGGAAGGCCCTTACAGGGCTTGTGCTTGAGCTTAAGAACACGCCGGTGACCTTTGCCCTGTCACTGCATAAGCAGGATGACGCAAGCGGTAATGCACTCTCCGACGCGGAATTTACAATAAGCGGCGCCGGTACAAGCTACAAGCTCAGTACCAATGCTTCCGGCGATACCGACACCGTATATCTGAAGCCCGGCGAATACTCCGTAAGCGAGAGCAAGGCGCCCTCCGGCTATAAGCAGCCCATAAGCGGCTGGACTCTCACTGTGGGTACCGACGGAAAATTCAGCGTCAAGGGCGACAATGCCGCCATAGCCGTGAAATGCTGCTCTGCCGCACTGACGTTGGAGAACACCAAGATTCCTCCCTCCGGCCCGAACATCGCCAAGACCGGACAGATGAAAGACAATACCATGCTCCTGTCCGGAGCCGCGCTGATGCTGCTGTCCTTCTCAGGGCTGATGGCGCTGCTCATAATTGAGCGGAAGCACCGCAGAGATATTGCATAACAAAATGAAGCAGGCCGCCCGTAAGGGCGGCCTGTGCTGCACTAAAAAAGGGCTTGCCGCCCGCTCTTCACAGACAACAAGCCCTTTCGGTGGCTTAAACAATTATTCACTCATATATTTGTCTAACTTTTTGGGGTCACTTCAGAATGCGGTAAAGAAGCGTTCTTTTTTATTTTCAGATTGAGTATTATAACCGCGCAGAGAATGAGCGCAATGCCAAGAGCGGACTGGAGAGATACCGGCTCATCAAAAACCGCCGCGCCGATGAGAGTGGCGACCATAGGCTCAACAGTCGCCAGAATTGCCGCCTTGCTGGCTTCCATCTGCTGCAATCCCAGGGTGTAGGCCAGAAAGGGTATGACAGCGGTCACAAGCCCGGTGAGCAGAATAAAAAATATCAGCGAGACAGGGGAGGGTGCGGAGGACAGCGTAGAGAGCAGCTCCCCAGGGCGGGACACGAACCAGGAGCCCACAGCGGCAATGATAAAGGTGCAGGCGGTGACAGTATATGGAGAGTAGCGCCGCAGCGCCACCGTGCCCAGAATGCTGTACAGACCGTAGCCCAGCCCTGCGCCAAGCCCAATCAACAGGCCCACCGCACTGAGTCCTCCGCCGGAGAAGCCGGACACCAGAACACAGCCTCCAAAGGCCAGCACCAGCGCCGCCAGCTTTATGGGGCTGAGTTTTTCACGGAAGAAGACCACCGACATGAGCATGACCCAGATAGGTGAGGTGTAGAGCAAAATTGCGGCAGTGGACAGGGGCATTATCTCAATGGACGTAAAATAGCATATCGTAAAAAACAGCACGCTGCCCAGCCCAAGCCCAAGAAACAGAGGTATGTCCTTTGGGGAGACGCGAAATGAGGCCGGCTCCTTTATAAGCAGGATAAGCGCAAATATCACGGCGGCCACTGTGAGGCGCATGGATACGATCTGTATGGCAGTAAAGCCATACTGCGCCAGGTGCCGGACAAAAAGCCCCATCAGGCCCCAGAATACGGCGGCAAGAATTATAAGCCCCGCGCCCAGGGCTGAGTTTTTGGACTTCATGGCGGAAATTCCTCTCGTGTGTCTATAATCTGAAAAGCAATGAACTGATGCAGAGCGTCAATAGAGTATAAGGTCTTTTGGCGGCATTTGTCAATAAAAATACCCGGCAGCTAAAATGCCGGAAAAACAAACAGCAGGCGCAAAAACGCCTGCTGTTTGCCGATATGGATTGCCTGACGAATTATTTCAAAAGCTCGTTGATTGCGGCTTCCACCTTGTCGGCGGTCTCTTTGGAGACCAGCTTTTTGCTGACCACAAGGTCGAATACTTCTCCGCAGGTTTTCTTGCTCATGAGCTTTGCCGCCGGGCTTTTGGCTATGGAGGGGGCGTACTGTTCGAGAACGGCTTTGAGTTTGGGATCACCCATCAGGTCTTTGACCAGGAGCTGTCTGAATGTCATAATAATAATTCCTTTCCGTTTTCTATTTTGCCTGAACTGTTTATATTATATTATATTTTTTTCAGAATGTCACCAACAACATTGTTCAGCAGCAATTCTTTTGCAATTCCCAGATATGGGCTGATAGCGGGGAGCAGGAATTCGGCTGGTTTTTTGCCGTCAAGAAGCTTGCTTGTGGCGTAGAGCAAATCGCGCACGTCATATACGCTGCCCCAGACCTCCGGGACGCCTCTGTCTACATTACACAGCGTGTAGACGGCTTCCATGCCGGTGCGTATGGAATACTCGGTTGTAAACACGGTGTCGCGGGGAGTCTCGGAGAACTGACCTACGAATGCCAGGTTTACACTGCCGTCAGGCACTACCTTGGGCCGGTCGCCCATGGCACGGGGCTCAAAGAAGGTGGTGACATAGGGCATCATAACAGGCGTGGTATTGCACTGGTTGTTTGCAAGCTCAATAATATCTGCCTCTGGAATGCCGATATGGTACATCCACTCTGCACAGAGCTCTGCTCCGGTGCAGTCGCACATGTTCTTCTTTATTAAGTCGCCCTTGTCGTGCCAGCAGTTGAGGCCATATACCCAGATAAGGCAGTGATCCTTGGGCTGCTTTTCAAACTGACCCTGGCGGTTAATGGTCCAGCTCATAAGCCAGCTTGAGTCTCGGCAGGTGATTATGCCACCGGTGACCACTTTTCCGGAGAGCGGGTCGCGCTGACATATCTTTTCAATGGCATCCAGGATTTGCTTGTTTGCGGTGTCCACTGTCCAGGACTCCCAGCTGGTCTCTTCGATGTCCTTGAAGAACTTTTCAGGATGACCGAAGGCCACGTCCTGTGCGGCGATTTTTGACCACATCTCGCAGCTTGGACTCTGGCCGTTTTGTATTGTGACGGTGGGCGCGGTGTTCTGGTCGCCGTATACGGAGCAGTCACCCTGCGAGCCGTTTGTAACTATCACAAGGTCGTCCTCAGTCAGTTCTATGGTCTTGGCCTCGCCGCCCCGGACACACTCAAGGCGCTTTGCCACCTTT
>CAYFSB010000220.1:0-3333 GCA_964345655.1 uncultured Oscillospiraceae bacterium | reverse complement strand
GTCCGCGTCACACGCCTTGATGTCCGCGTCCGGGTCCCTGGCGCCCTCGATCGCGAGCACCTTGACGTTGAGATTTGTGTTTTTGAACAGATCAATCGCGCGGCGTGCGGCCTTTTGGCCCGCGCCATCTCCGTCGTAGGCGAGCACAACCTCGTCGGCATACTGGGAGATCATGCGCACCTGCTCGTCGGTCAGCGCCGTGCCGCAGGCCGCGACCGCGTTGTCGAACCCGGCGGCGTGCAGCGCGATGACATCCATCTGCCCCTCGCACAAAATGATCCGCCGCGTGTCGGTGTTCTTGGCGATCTGCATCGCGAAGATCGCGCGGCTCTTCTTGAACACGGCGGTGTCCCGCGTGTTGATATATTTTCGATTGTCGTTGACGATGGTTCGGCCCGAGAACGCGATCACGTTGCCGCGCAGGTCGAAGATCGGGAACATCACGCGTTCACGGAAAAAGTCGTAGACGCTGTTGCTGCGGTCGTTGCGGGAGCACAGCCCCGCGTCGACCATCTCGTCGTCCTTGTAGCCTTTGGCGCGCAGGTGATCCCGCAGCCCGTTCCAGCCCGACGGCGCGTAGCCGATGCCGAACCGCTTGATCGTCGAATCCGAGAGCTTGCGCTGGCGCAGATAGGCCCGGGCATTGCGCCCCTCGTCGGCGTTGAGGGTGTCGAAGAAAAACCGCGCCGCGAGCTTGTTCATCTCGAAATTCCGCTTGCGCTGGGTATAGCCGCTGTCGTCGGTGTCATCCGGGAGCTGCATACCCGCCCGGTTGGCGAGCCAGCGCACCGCCTCGATGTAGTCGAGGTTCTCGTGCGCCATGACGAACGAAATCACGTCCCCGCCCGCCCCGCAGCCGAAGCAATAGTAGGACCGGGTATCGGCGTAGACCGTGAAGCTCGGCGTCTTTTCATTGTGAAACGGGCACAGCCCGGTATACAGTCTGCCGCGGCGTTTGAGCGCGACCGACTGTCCGATCACCTCGACGATGTCGTTTCGGTCATGCAGTTCTTCAATAAAGCTCTGGGGCAGCGGCATGGCGTTCCTTTCTCTGCATAGTCTGTGTCGGCGGCGTCGGCTTTCGTTGCGCGCCCGCCAAAAATCACCGCAGCGACCACGATTTCGGGATAAACAGCTCCTCGAAGCAGTGCACCGCATAGGCGTCGGTCATGCCGGATATGTAGTCGGTCACGGCGCGCTCGGCGCCCTCCTCGTCCGCGATGCCGCAGTAAAAATCGGTCATGCGGTCGGGGTGGCGAACATAGTACTCGAACAGCGCGGCGACGAGGTCCCGCACCTTGTGCTCCTCGCTCTTGGCCGCGCCGCCGGTATCCAGATAGACCCGGTCAAACATGAAGCGATAGAGCTCGTCGTAGGCGTCCGCGACCTCCCCGTCAAAGAAGAGTCTGCCGTCGAAATTGTTGACGAGATGGGTAATCAGCGTGGTGATGCGCTCGCTCTTGCGGTTTCCGAGCACGCGGTGCGTGCTCTCGGGCAGCTCGCTCTCCCTGAGCACACCCGCAGTAATGGCGTCCTCGACGTCGTGATTGAGAAATGCGATGCGGTCGGCGTGCCGCACAACCTGTCCCTCAAGCGTCGCAGCCCAATCCCCCTTCGTGTGGCAGCGGATGCCGTCGATTGTCTCCCAGGTCAGATTGAGGCCCCGCCGGTTCTTCTCCAGCTTTTCGACGACCCGCACGCTCTGCTCATAGTGGGTGAAGCCGCCGGGATGGAGCGTCGCGAGCGCGCGCTCCCCCGCGTGGCCGAACGGCGTGTGCCCGAGGTCATGGCCGAGCCCGATGGCCTCGGTCAGGTCCTCGTTGAGCCGCAGGGCGCGGGCAATCGTCCGCGCGATCTGCGTGACCTCGAGGGTGTGGGTCAGCCGCGTGCGGTAATGATCCCCCATCGGGGAGAGAAAGACCTGTGTTTTCTGCTTGAGGCGCCGAAACGCCTTGCAGTGGATGATCCGGTCGCGGTCACGGCTGAACTCGGTGCGCAGCTCGCAGGGCTCCTCGCGCACGGCGCGCCCGCGGCTGTCCCGCGACTTGGTTGCGCCGTCGCACAGCATCAGATCCTCAAATTGTTCCGTTCTCTCGCGTATCGTCACCGGTTTTGTCCTCCTATAAAGAATATACGACACAAATCTCCAGTTTCCTTTTTTGCGCAGTCCGCTTCGGGCAATTATTTTGGAAATCGCAGCCGCGCGGCCTGTTTCGCGCCCTTTCCCCAAGCGCAGGCGCTTTCCGCTTTATTCCGTCGCGACGCACGCGAATTTTGTCTCGAGAAAGCGCGGTTCCCGCGCGCCCCGCGTCAATTCGCGGATTTCCGACCGCAGCTCCCCGCTTCGCTCCGCGCGCAGCGCGACCCGCAGCGACACATTTTCGGCGAATTCGCTGTCGAGAACCGCGGCGTCGAGCGTTTGCAGCAGCTTGGCGACCTTGTCGTAATCGGCATAGCCGCATTCCAGCGCAAAATGATCGCAGGGCGCCATCACCGCCACGCCCGACGACGCGACCGCCGATGAAGCCCCCTCGCCGTAGGCGCGCACGAGGCCG
Organism: uncultured Oscillospiraceae bacterium; assembly: GCA_964345655.1. Classification (GTDB taxonomy): domain Bacteria; phylum Bacillota; class Clostridia; order Oscillospirales; family Oscillospiraceae; genus Limivicinus. The sequence continues at coordinate 778 of CAYFSB010000220.1, read as the reverse complement.
CCCGTGCCGAGCAGGGTGCCGCCGAAATACCGCGTCACAACGATCGCCGCATCGACGATGTTTCGCCGGCGCAGCACGTCGAGCACCGGCAGACCCGCCGTGCCCTGCGGCTCCCCGTCGTCGGTATAGCGGCAGAGATTGTCCGCGCGCAGCGAAAAAGCCCACACGTTGTGGGTCGCGGTCTTGTGCATCGCCTTGATGGAGGAGACGAAATCGAGCGCCTCCGCCTCGCTTGAGACAGGGCCGCAATAGCCGATGAAACGCGATTTCTTTTCCGTAAAAGACGCCTCCGCCCGTTGGCAGAGCGTTTTATACGATTCTTCCATAGGTTGCCCCCCTGCCATGCGAAAACAAAAGCCACGGAAACCCGTGGCTGGTTTGTCTTATTCCATGTTGAAGCGCTTCTTGAATCTATCTACACGCCCGCCGGTATCGACGAGCTTCTGCTTGCCGGTATAGAACGGGTGGCATTTCGAACAGATTTCAACACGAATGTTCTCACGAGTCGATTTCGTCTTGATGACTTCACCGCATGCGCAGGTGATGGTCGTCTCCTCGTACTTGGGATGAATGCTTTCCTTCACTGAATGTCACCTCTTTTTGTTCACAGTTGCTATAAGATAATAGCATATTCGTTTTTTGAATGCAACTATTTTTTCTCAAAGACCCAATATTCCGTGCATATCCGCCGAAATCCGCTCCAGCAGAGCGGCGGAAGCCTCCCGGCTGGTCTCCTTCGCCGCGAGATAGCGCTTCATTTTCGGCTCGGTGCCGGAGG
>CAYFSB010000219.1:0-3338 GCA_964345655.1 uncultured Oscillospiraceae bacterium | reverse complement strand
AGCTCCCGGCAGTAAAGTCATATCAGGCTGCATTAACCTTACGAATTATATCAAAGTGAGTGTCACAAGCACTTTCAAAGACTCCACCGCCGCGAGACTCACACAGCTGCTCCGGGAGGCCGGCGTAAAAAGATCAGGGCGCGAAAACCAGGTCATTCGCTTTGCCGGGGTGTATACGCCGCTGATTTTGGTGCTTGCACTTATATTTGGCGTTATACTGCCAATTTTCAGCGGTGAATGGGTGAATTGTATTGGAAAAGCGATTATTTTTCTTGTTATTTCATGCCCGTATGCCCTCGTTGAGGCTGTCACAATGCCTTATTTTGGAGGCCTTGCCAGCGCATCCCACTGCGGAATATTTATAAAGGGCACCAATTTTCTTGAAATCCTCTCAAAAGCGGAGACCATGGTCTTTGATAAGACCGGAACTATAACTGAGGGCCGCTTTTCAATATTGGATGTCTACCCTGAAAAAGTCAGTGAGAGGGAACTGCTGCTGATAGCGGCAAAGGCAGAATACTATTCAGCCCACCCAATTGCCGTGATGCTGCGCACGGCGACCGCAGTGCAGAAGCCGGAGGACGACGACATAATGCAGGTGGAGGAGCTGCCGGGATATGGCATCAGCGCCTTTGTAAACGGTCAGCATGTTTATGTAGGAAACGCGGCGCTGCTGGAGGAGCACGGAATACGTTATACTGTGCCAAAGCGTTCAGGCGCAGCTATCCACGTTTCGGTGGATAACGAATACTGGGGATATATCCTCATAAGCGATAAGCTCCGAGACGGAGCCTTTGACGCGCTGGAATCCATCAGGCATTTCGGCGTCAGAAATATGGTCTTGCTCACAGGCGATGTGCGGTCGGTATCCAGACCTATTGCCTCATCGCTGAATTTTGACATGGTGAAGGCGGAGCTTCAGCCGGACGGGAAGGTATCTGCGGTGGAATATCTCATGGCCACCAAGGGAGACAATTCAACGCTTGCCTTTATAGGCGACAGCGATAATGATTCGGCCGCGCTTACAAGGGCGGATGTGGGTATAGCCTTTGGCTCGCTGTGCTCAATGTCGGCAATCCAAAACGCGGATGTGCTGTTCATGGGGGAGGATATCAGAAGGCTGCCCACTGTGATGAAGACGGCATGCCAGTCCGCGGGAATAGCAAACCAGAATATTGCGGCCATAATGGCAATTAAACTTATAGTGCTGTTTCTGGGAATGTTCGGCGTCATGCCAATTGCTGCTGCCGCTTTTTGTGAGAGCGCCGCACTTATTGCCGCGATGATAAATACACTTCGGACCTTTAGATTTTTGAAAACGGAGGAAAAGAAATGAACAAAACACTTGAAGACCTTATGACCAGACGCAGCATACGCAGATATAAACCGCAGCAGATAAGCCGGGAAGAGTTGGAGATGGTCGTAAAGGCCGGCAGCTGCGCACCCACAGGTATGAACCGCCAGTCTCCGATAATTGTTGCCGTGCTCAACAGTGAGGATGTAAATGAACTGTCACGATTAAATGCAGCGGTCAAAGGCTCAAAATCCGACGCTTTTTACGCTGCGCCGGCAGTCATCGTGGTTCTTGCTGACGCTGACAGCCCTTACGCTGTTAATGACGGCAGTCTTGTGATGGGAAACCTTATGAATGCCGCTCACGCCATAGGTCTTGGCACATGCTGGATACACAGGGCCAAAGAGGTTTTCAACACCGATGCGGGTAAAGCACTGCTGAAAAAATGGGGTGTTGAGGGCAATTATATGGGTATAGCCCACTGCATCATCGGATATCCCGACGAAGCGCCGGAGATAAAGCCCCGCAAGGAGAACTACATCTATTATGTGGACTGACAATATATGAATACCTACGACTTTGATCAGACCATATTCAACCCCGACAGCTCCTACGCCTTTGTAATGTTTTGCCTGCATAGGCACAGCGCTGCGGTGCTCAGGGCATTTCCGGGGACTGCCGCGGCGGCCATTGGGCTGCTGCTGAAAAAGAGCGACACAAAAAACCTGAAAGAGCATATTTTCGGTTTCCTGCCATATCTTGAGGATGTTGATGCGGTGGTGGCTGAGTTTTGGGATGAGCACCGGAAGAATATCGGACAGTGGTATATGCGGCAGAGACGGGACGACGATATTATCATCTCTGCCTCACCGGAATTTTTGCTGCGGCCTGTTGCCAATGAACTGGGTGTCCGGCTGATCGCCACGGATATGGACAAAAAAACCGGTAAAATAAACGGCAAAAACTGCCATGACTTTGAAAAAGTAAGGCGATTCAGGGCCGAGTACCCGGAGGCGCATACCGAAGCTTTCTATTCGGATTCTCTCACCGATACTCCAATGGCAAAACTTGCAGACAGGGCATTTCTGGTCAAAAAGGGGAGTTTGTCCCCGTGGCCTGAGACAGACTGAAGCATAAAAAGTGCCGGACTGGAAAAACCAGTCCGGCACTTTTTTTCAGCGCGTATTACTCTTTGAAATCGGGGACAAAGCTGCCTGTAAGCTCCATAGCTTTGAGGCGGGATTTGATCTGCCCGGTTTTTTTGTTGTACATTGCGGTGCGCAGCTCATCGTCTGGGACGAATCTGTGGTATGAGCTGCAAAATGTGTCAAACATTGCGCGGTTTTTATATGACATTCTTTTAAACAACATTGCAAAGGCCACAAGCGCGCCAACAAAAAAGTTTATTATCAGATAGACAGGGCAAAGACCTGCAACGATGGCAATAACTATGGCAGAGACTACTATACACACAACCATAGAGGTCGTCGTGTATCTTTTGGCGCCGACAGCGATAAGCTCATCCTTCAAAGCCAGCATCTGCTTAATAAGTGGATAGGCGGTAAGCACATTGAAAAGGAATTGCCTGACAAACAGGTATGACCACAGCCACCCGCCGAATAACATGGCGCCGGAATACAGTATCTTCATTTCCATGATTTAACCCTCCAGAATTACCGTTATTTACTGTAAGGCATAATATCATACTCAAATGGAAGTTTCAAGAATATTTAACAGTAGGCCGCATAGATTATTCTCAGGAAGTGAGACTATGGACGGTTTTGAAAAAGCGCTGTACATGCTCCCGGCGGAGCTGAGGGCTCCGGCAGAACAGTACAGAGGAAAAATGGCAGAGGAAATACGGCTGAGAGTGGGAAGAACACCAACTATCCTCTATGACGGGAAAGAGGAGGAGCTGCGGCGATGCAGGACAAGCGCACAGGAACTGATGAGAGTTCTCGAACGGGCAACAGGGGCGTCCATTCACTCCGCTGCAAATGCCATAGCCGAGGGCTACTTGAGCTATATGGGTCTGCGTATCGGC
>CAYFSB010000218.1:2836-3339 GCA_964345655.1 uncultured Oscillospiraceae bacterium | reverse complement strand
CTACGATAACACGGTCGGCGTCGGGTGCGCCGTAGTAGTTGAACAGCTGGTAGTCTGTACCAAGCTTGGCATTGACCTTGCCCATATAATCCTCGACGATGGCGGGGACAGCATTGTAATACTTATTGGAGGCTTCACGGTTCTGGAAGAAGATATCGCCGTTCTCGTGTGAGCCGCGCATTACAGGATGCTCGGAGTTGAGGGCGCGGGCACGGAATGCCTCGACGGCGTCCATGTCGACCATGTCCTTCAGATCCTCGTAGTCCCAGACCTGGATCTTCTGCAGCTCGTGAGAGGTACGGAAACCGTCAAAGAAGTTAAGGAAAGGTACGCGGCCCTTGATGGCGGAAAGATGCGCCACCGGGGACAGGTCCATAACTTCCTGAACGTTGGACTCAGCCAGCATTGCAAAACCGGTCTGACGGCAGGCCATAACGTCGCTGTGGTCGCCCAAAATGTTCAGAGGGTGGCTTGCAACGGTACCGGCGCTCACATGGCACACG
>CAYFSB010000218.1:0-2826 GCA_964345655.1 uncultured Oscillospiraceae bacterium | reverse complement strand
GTGATCATCAGCAGCAGACCCTGGGAAGCGGTGTAAGTGGTGGTCAGAGCGCCGGCGTTCAGAGCGCCGTGGACAGCGCCGGCGGCGCCGGACTCAGCCTGCATCTCCTGAACCTTGACGGTGGAGCCGAAAATATTCTTCCGGCCGGCCGCTGCCCACTGGTCAACATAGTCGGCCATGGGGCTGGACGGGGTGATGGGGTAGATAGCTGCGACTTCGGTAAAAGCGTAGGATACATGGGCGGCTGCGTTGTTGCCGTCCATTGTCTTGAAGTGTCTCTGCATGTCTATTTTCATCTCCATATATAGAATTTATGGTGCCATGTCCGCAAAACAAGACGCGCTCAGTACCCAGGCACTGAACGAAAAGGATTATTGGACACTTTAAGTTTAACATTCTTTCACTAAATTGTAAACACATAAGCCGTACAAAAATACTCTGAAAAAGGTTTTTTTTAGGACGTAAATTGTAATTGATGACCAGAAAAAGCAAAATGGAAGAAAATACTTTGAATTTTTCTTGTACTTTCAGTGAGTTTGTATTATAATCATAAAATCGGTTTTGCGCCTTGCGCTGAACCGTAATATTGAAAATCCAACGGAAAGGAGCTCGTCAGCTATGGTGAACATATTTAACGAAAAGGGCAAGATAAGCATCACCAGCGAGGTCTTTACGAATCTTGCGGGAGATGCGGCAACAAGCTGCTTTGGCGTTAAGGGCATGGCAGGCCGCAGCAAGGAAGGCGGACCGCTGCAGCTTTTGCGCAGAGAGTCCATGTCCAAGGGCGTTGAGGTCCATTTCAACGACGACGGCAGTATTTCGCTTGAGCTTCACATCGGCGTGGACCACGGCGTAAATATCAGCGCCGTATCGCGCAGCATTATGAATGAAGTCAGCTATAAGCTGCAAAAGTCCACCGGGGTTCCGGTGAAGGAAGTGGACGTATATATAGATACAATTATCGGATAAGCTTTTGCTGCATATCCCCGGAGGTGCTTACTTTTGAGAAATTATATTGATGCCACGGCGTTTAAAGAGATGATCCTCTGTGCGGACGCGGCGCTTCATGCGAATATAAAGACAATAAACGAGCTTAACGTCTTCCCTGTCCCCGATGGTGATACCGGCACGAATATGGGCCTTACGCTAAATAACGCCGCAACAGAGCTGCGTAAAAGAAATTTTGACGCGGTGGATGCCGCTGCGGATTGCGTTGCCTCTGCGCTGCTGCGCGGGGCGAGGGGCAATTCAGGCGTAATTCTATCCCTGCTGTTTCGCGGCATATCCCGCCGCCTTAAGGGGACGGATACAGCCGGCGCGGTTGAATTTGCCGGCGCCATGGCCGACGGTGTGGAGGCGGCATATAAGGCCGTCATGAAGCCCGCAGAGGGCACCATCCTGACGGTCTCCCGGCTGGCCTCAGCTGCCGCAGTGGAAGCTGCCGCCGCTGGCGCGACACTGGAGAGCACCTTTGTCTGCGCCATAAAAGCAGGCGAAGAGGCCCTGGAAAATACTGTAAATCTAAACCCCGTGCTGAAAAAGGCGGGAGTTGTGGATGCGGGCGGCAAGGGCTATCTCGTGATCTTGAGCGCCATGCTGGCCTCCCTCAAAGGCGAGGTCACGGCCCCCAAGGAGTCAGGAGACATAAACGATTTTGCCGACGCGGGCGTGTTTGACGTGTTTGACACGGAGGACATCACCTTTGCCTTCGACACCGTGTTTATAGTCCGCAAAAAGACGGCGGACGTGAATCTGGAGCCGCTGCGCAAGTATCTGGCCAGCATCGGAGACTCACTGGTGATCGGCGACGACGATGAGGCCTTCAAGGTGCATGTGCATACCAATATCCCCGGCAGCGCCCTCAATGAGGCCCAAAAATACGGCACGCTGGAGCTGGCGAAAATAGAGAATATGCGCACCCAGCACGATGATCTTGTGGCCGGAAAAAAGGCCCAGAGCACGGACGATCTGGAAAAAGTGGAGAGCGAGCTGGAGGAAGAGCAGATAGCGGAGCCTGAGAAGGAATACGGGATAGTGGCCGTATGCGCAGGCGACGGTATGGAGGCGCTGCTGCGGGAGCTGGGCGCTGATTCCATAGTCACCGGCGGGCAGACAATGAACCCCTCTACGGACGATATACTCCGGGAGATAAACAGAACACCCGCTTCAACGGTCTTTGTCTTTCCCAACAATAAAAATATAACCATGGCGGCGGAGCAATGTGTGCCCCTGACGGAAAAGCGGGTCATCGTGATGCCCACCAAGACTGTGCCTCAGGGCATATCCGCGCTTTTGAGCTTTAACCCGGAGGAGCCGGAGGAAATCATAGTGTCCACCATGGCGGAGGCCATGTGCAACGTCCACACCGCAATGGTGACTTATGCGGCCAGAGACTCGGACTTTGACGGGCATATAATCCATGCGGGCGAATATCTGGCGCTGCTGGACGGGGCGCTGCTGGGCAGCTACAGCAATATAAAGACCCTGTTCAAGGAACTGAGCTGGGCCTTTGATGAATTCAGCCCTGAGTTTATAACTGTGTACTACGGGCAGGACGTGGAGGCCGGCGACGCAAACGAGGCCGCAGGGACCATTACGGGCTGCTTCCCGGAGGCGGAGGTAAGCGTGGTGCGCGGCGGTCAGCCGGTGTACTATTATATGATATCTGTGGAATAAGCGGATGAGCATTAAAACCGCGGAGTTGAATTTTTCAACTCCGCGGTTTTAAGTCGTCGCCAAAGTCCTGTGGATTTTATCGACGATAAAGCTTTACTGCGCTCTGTGCCTCAACGTCCGCCTGCGGCGAACATTTCGACACTCGCTCCG
>CAYFSB010000217.1:0-3366 GCA_964345655.1 uncultured Oscillospiraceae bacterium | reverse complement strand
CACAAAGCTTGGCAGCTACCAGCTCAAATATGTTACCCATTATATGCTCCGGGAGTACAGCACCGAGCGCACTGTGAACGTGGTAGACTCAACTCCCCCGGAGATAACGCTCAAATATACCGATGGCTATAGCCCCAGCTGGTTTACAGGCTATGAGGAAGAAGGTTATACCGCCGGGGACAATCACGACGGAGATTTGACCGACAAGGTACAGCGCAGCGTAAAGGAGGACAGTATAGAGTATACTGTCGTCGATTCCTCAGGCAACATCGGCAGGGCAGAGCGCAAGCCCAACTATACCGTCACGCAGCCGGAGATAACGCTCAACGGCGACGCGAACATGCAGATATACGCCTGCCCCAGCTTTTCCGACCCCGGCTACAGCGCGGTGGACACGCTGGGCAACGACCTTACGCAATATGTGCAGGTGGAGGGCAGCGTCTGCCCCTACAAGGCCGGGAGCTATGAGATAAACTACAGCATAACAAACCAGCAGGGCGAGACGGTCAGCACTGTGCGCACAGTGGAGGTGCTCCCTGTGGAGCTGCCAGACACTGTGGTGCCGGGAGAAAAGACCATATACCTCACCTTTGACGACGGCCCCGGCCCATATACCGGGGAGCTGCTGGACATTCTGGCGGAGTATAATGTGAAGGTCACCTTCTTTGTGACCTGCCTTAACGACAAATATCAGGACATGGTGGGCCGGGCCTACAATGAGGGCCACAGCATAGGCGTCCACACCTCCTCCCACAATTATAAAAGCATTTATTCCAGCGAAGACGCGTTCTTCAGCGATTTTAACGCCGTTGAGGATATGATATACAGTCAGACCGGCTCTTATACCCAGCTGTGCCGTTTCCCCGGCGGCAGTTCAAACACTGTCAGCAAATTCAATCCCGGAATAATGTCAAGGCTTGCCCAGTCGGTGACGGACATGGGATATAAATATTTTGACTGGAACGTATCCAGCGGTGACGCCGGAGAGACCACCCGCACAGACACGGTGGTGCAGAATATTATCGACGGCTGCACAGGACGTCAGGCCTCGGTCGTACTGCAGCACGATATAAAGGACTACAGCGTGGCCGCCGTGGAACAGGTAATAATCTGGGGACTCAGCAACGGATACACCTTCCGTGCGCTGGACCTGAGCAGCCCCGGCGCACACCATGGCATAGCCAATTAATTTTGCGTGGGGCGCTGCCGACGCACATTGATGAAATCGGCCAGCGCCGCTGGGAGGAGTTTATGCTTACAGCCAAGTACCTGTCGCCTTTGGGCCGGATAATTCTGGCCGCCGACAGCGGTGCCATTATTGGACTCTGGTTTGAAGGGCAGAAATATGAGTGCGCCGGGCTGGCCGGCTCCGGCAATGAGTGTCCCGGCGACCGGGAGCTGCTGAGGCGCTGCGAGCAATGGCTGGACGGATATTTTGCCGGCAGTCCGGCAGAGCCGGATCTACCCCTTGCCCCCGTGGGCACTGACTTTCAAAAAAGTGTCTGGGAGCAGCTGCGTCATATTCCCCGCGGCGAGACAAGCAGCTATGGACGGCTGGCGCTGGAGATCGGCTGCGCCTCGGCAAGAGCGGTCGGAGCTGCAGTTGGCAGAAACCCCATCTCCATTCTCATCCCCTGTCACCGTGTGCTTGGTGCCGGAGGTGAACTCACCGGCTATGCCGGAGGCCTGTACCGGAAGCGGGAGCTTCTGAGACTTGAGGGGATTTGCCCTGAATAGTTTTTTTGGATATTTTGCTTTTTCAGCCTGACCCGGCGCTTGTCGTGTCAGGCTGCGTTTATAGCTTGACAAAAGGCTGACGTGGTTATAATATGTAGTTGCGCCGCATCTGCCATGAGTGGAGCGACAGCAGGAGGTAATTGAATAATGACAAAAGCGAATTCTCGCGGCAAACTCAGCCGTATGGCAGGTCTGTCCATCTTTACCGCGGTCATCGTGGTACTCACCGTCCTATGCACCTTTGTGCGTTTCGGTCCGTTTTCGATCACACTGGCACTGGCGCCCATAATTATAGGCGCGGCCATGTACGGAGCCGGCGCGGATGCGTATTTGGGCGGCGTTTTTGGTTTTGTGGTGCTGCTCACCGGCATTTTCGGCTGGGACGGCGGCACGGTTATGCTGCTGCTGCAGCAGAACGCGCTGGCCTGCATACTTATCTGCGTCGGAAAAGGCGCGGCGGCAGGCTGGATAGCAGGGCTTGTCTACAAGCTGATTGCAAAAAAGAGCATGCGCTGGGCCGTGATAGCGGCAGGTATAGTCTGCCCCATTGTAAACACCGGGCTCTTTATCCTGGGCATGATGGTCTTCTACATGGCGACGCTTGAATCCTGGGCAGGCGGTCAGGCGGTGGTATACTATGTGATCATGGGGCTCACCGGTATTAATTTCCTGGTGGAGCTGGCCGTGAACCTGATCTTGTCCTCCGGCATTACATCCATAATTCGTTACGGCAAAGGGAGAAAACCTGTATGATTCTTGCAATTGATGTGGGCAACACCAATATCGTCATAGGATGCATTCAGGACGGCAACATTCTCAGCATTGTGCGCATCCAGACCAGTATCGGCGAGACAGAGGTGGAATATGCCATAAAGCTCAACCAGGTGCTGGAGTTTCATGGTATTGATCCCACAGGCTTTGACGGGGCAATTATTTCATCTGTTGTCCCCCCTGTGACCGAAGCGCTGAAGCTGGCGGTCAAGGGAATAACCGGCCTCAAATGTCTGGTAGTGGCGCCCGGAATAAAAACCGGGATGAATGTCCGCATTGACGATCCGGGCACTTTGGCAGGAGATCTGGTAGTAGGCAGCGTTGCGGCGCTGGCTCATTACGGCGCGCCCGTCATAGTTTTGGATATGGGTACAGCCACGACCATGGTAGTTATAGACAAAAGCAGCTGCTATGTGGGCGGCGCTATAATCCCCGGCGTTAAGCTGTCCTATTCTGCGCTGGCCTGCGGCACAAGTCTTCTGCCGGACATCTCCATTACCCCCCCCAAAAAAGCCATCGCCACCAATACTGTGGATTCAATGCGCTCCGGCGCCGTTTTCGGCACCGCCGCCACCATTGACGGCATGATAGAGCGTATGGAAACAGAGCTTGGCTATGAGTGCATGGTAGTGGCCACAGGCGGGCTGGCACAGGCTATAACTCCCTACTGCAAAAGAGATATAATCTGTGACAACGACCTGCTGCTCAAGGGCATGTGGGTTCTGTACGAGAAGAACAAAAAGTGATTAGTCGGCGCCGCAAACAGGCGCAGGCAAAAACCCGCCTCCCCTGTGGGAGGCGGGTTCAGACTGTAGACAAAGCCTCGCAGAGTTTTTCGCCCGCAGGCGAAAAATCATT
>CAYFSB010000216.1:0-3382 GCA_964345655.1 uncultured Oscillospiraceae bacterium | reverse complement strand
CAGAGGCGATCACAGCCGTTGAGCCGGGACGCAGCCTCATGCGCACAATGTCTGGGCTGATGCCGTCGCCCATTGAAAGCCCTGCCGCCAGTGTCTCGCCCTTTATGCGGCGGATACTTTTGCCGCTTTTCACATATGAGGGCGCTGCACCGTATTTATAAAAGCAGGTCTCCCCGCTGAACAGATCCACGCACATAAGATCCACCGTCGCAAAGCCCCAGTTGTCCCCGCCCCGGAGCAGCATGACGGAATTGAGTATTCTCGTCGTTATAGGGCTCTGCAATATTTTTGCGCACTATCTCAAACAGCTCGCCGTAGGCCTCACCCAGATTTTTTACCCGCCTTGCCACAAAGCGCCGCAGGCCTGACTCACCGCTGCCGCGTTCCATATACTGGAGCATCAGCCCGATATGGGCGAGAAAGGACGCGGGCAGCAGCATGAACACCACCGAGGCGCAAAAAGTCTCGAACAGAGCGCTGATATATATCTCAGTGTTCCAGGCACAGACCACGGCCAAAGCCCCGGAGAGTATAAAAGACAGTACGAAGATGACCCGCCCGTGCTTGCCGAACACGCCGGACAAAAGCCCGGAAAAGGCATAGGCCATAGTATAAAAGGGCGCGCCCACATGGGTCACATCCATTGCAAGCCCAAGCACAGTGCCCACTGCGGCGCCTGTGAGCATTCCGCCCTTCATGGCGGAGGTCATCACCAGCACCAGCGCGATAAAACGGCCTATGGACACGGTGTCAAAAAGCACTATCCGGGAAAAGGCCATCAGTGCGCAGGCTGCCATTATCATTGAAGAGACGCTGTGCCTGAGCTCCGCCGTCTCTGTGGTGCGCAGTTCGTTTGACAGGGCCTCACGGAAAAAATACGTGCCGCCAAAGGCGAGACAGGTCTCTAAAAACAGCTCCGCCGCCAGCGGCACCGACCCGGCAGTGGCGGAAAAGCTGCCCAGAAAGCCGGTGACCGCCATCACAAGTCCAGAGGCCGCCGGCATAAAAAACGGCTGCTTATACAGACTCAGTTCATGAAACACAAAGGATATGGTATATACCAGCACCGCCGCCGCGATATACCGTATGCCCCATTCCACGCCGCCGCTTATGAGATAGCCCAGCGACGAGCCCGCCAGAGCAAACACTCCTGCCAGCCCTGGCCCGGAGCAAGCCACCATCGCCATCCCAAATGGCGCGCCGTTTTCAAGTATTCGGGCGCAGGACATTACAAAGCCCAAAAGCATGTATATCCCACACCGCGCAGCTATCAGAAACCGCCCGTCAATCTTCCTCACCGCCGCCGCCGATTTAAGCGCCGCCAGCTTCCCCTGTCCTCCAAACGCCATGATTTGCTCCTCCCAAGTTTACATAAGATGATTTTATTATAATTATGTAATTCCAAGAAGGGCGTCGCAAGGCGCTGTAAAAAATTACAATATCCCTTTGAGAAATAGAAGAAAATAAATACAAGGCCAGCCGCAGGTAAAAAAATCCCCTCCGGAAAGGGAGGGGATGGAAAAGAAATTTTACCGGGAAGCCAGAGGCGTGAGAGTCGGCAGATATGCCTGAGCGATCCATCCGTCCGTGACAGACAGGGCTTCCTCCTGGCTTATGGAAACGGGGGAGGCACCGCCCTGAGAGCAAGTCCATTCCACGGCGCTGCCGTCTGAGGAGAGGGCGCTGGTGACGCAGTCTGTGACGGTGAGTTTCCCGTCGGCGAGAGTCTCAAGGCAAGTCTGAGAGTCGGCTGCGCTGCTGGAGCCCTGACTGATAACTGTGCCGTCGGCATTTATCCAGCCACGGCTGCGTTCCCAGCTTATAAGCAGGCGCTGGGGCTTACCGTCAACAAGGGTGAAAAGATCGAACACAATGTTCGGCATATCGCCGCTGCCGTCGTCGCAGGCGATGATGAGTTCATCGCTGCCGTCGCCGTCCAGGTCTATGAGTGCATAGCCCACAGAGTCAACATACTGTGTCAGCATACTGCATCCGTCAAGGGTGTAGCCGATGTCCTCGTCATAGTCTGTGGTCTGATTGGAGGGGTCGGCCAGATAGAAGTTCCTGTAGCTGTCTAACACCTCGCTGTACAGCGCCTCATAGTCAGGCCCGGCGGGCGTCTGGCTTGGTGCCGCGGTCTCCGCGGACGGGGTCTCTGTGGGAGCCGCGGTGGGAGTTGCCTCCGGCACTTTCGCTGCTGTACCGCAGGCGGAGAGCGCAAGGGCGAATATTAAAAGTGTAATTAAAAGGGCTTTTTTCATTATATGCCTCCTGTTTTTACTGCGGGTACAGAATAACACCCTTTTGCCGCAAAAGCAAGAAGCCGAGAGCAGGTTTCAGGATTATTAAGAAACGGCGCGGGAATACTGCCGGCTCAGTTCCATTTCCAGTCGGCCACTTCCGGCATGTCTACGCCGTATTTGGAGATATACTGCCGGTGTTCCACCAGCTTGTCCTTCATCTGCTGTATGAGATACGCGCCGCGGTTTCCAAGCTGGGGCAGGTTGTACACGGCAGACTGTACCAGATTGAAGCGGTCAAGCCGGTTCAGCACGCGCATGTCAAAGGGCGTCGTTATGGTGCCCTCCTCGATATAGCCGCGCACATGGATGTTCTTGTTGTGCCGCTTGTAGGTCAGCTCATGGATAAGGCTGGGATAACCGTGGAAGGCGAAGATGATCGGCTTGTCGGTTGTAAAGAGCGCGTCATACTCGGCCTGGGACAGACCGTGGGGGTGCTGCTCGTTTGACTGCAGGCGCATCAGGTCTACCACGTTGATCACTCTTATTTTCAGCTCCGGGAAGCTGCCGCGCAGAATAGTCACGGCGGCCAGCGTCTCAAGCGTGGGCGTGTCGCCGCAGCAGGCCATTACGATATCCGGCTCTGACCCCTCGTCGGTGGAGGCCCACTGCCAGATGCCTATGCCCTGAGTGCAGTGCTTTACCGCCTGATCCATGGTCAGCCACTGGGGGCGCGGGTGCTTGGAGGCCACTATCACGTTTACATAGTTCCGGCTGCGGATGCAGTGGTCAAAGCAGCTCAGAAGGCAGTTGGCATCCGGGGGCAGATACAGGCGCACCACGTCCGCCTTCTTGTTGGCCACATGGTCCAGAAAGCCTGGGTCCTGATGGGTAAAGCCGTTGTGATCCTGCTGCCAGACATTGGAGGCCAGCACATAGTTGAGAGAGGCTATTTTTGCCCGCCAGGGCAGCTGATTGCAGACCTTCAGCCATTTGGCGTGCTGGGAGAACATGGAGTCAACAATGCGGATAAACGCCTCATAGCTGTTAAAAAACCCGTGGCGGCCGGTGAGCAGATAGCCCTCCAGCATACCCTGACACACGTGCTCCGAGAGCATGGAGTCCATGACTCTGCCGTCCGG
>CAYFSB010000215.1:0-3399 GCA_964345655.1 uncultured Oscillospiraceae bacterium | reverse complement strand
CGATTTTTTCACGTCGGTGCGCCAGTTGTGGACAAGAAATTTTTCGTAGGGGATGTCGCCGAACATCGTCTCCGCCTGCTGGCGGCTCACCGGCTCATGGGTGCCCAGCGCGGGCATGATGTCCACGTTGCAGCCGACTGCGGTGAGGGCGTGGTAATACACGTTGGTTATAAACCCGGCGTTGGAGTGAAAGCGGGTAAAATCCGGAGGCAGGATGAGCACGTTTTTCAGCTCTCTGCCGGCAATAGCTTTCAGCAGGGCGGCCTTCATCTCGCTGTGAGACAGGCCGCGCTCACTTTTTACACAGATAAAGTCTCCCATGTTATACCCCGCTGTATGCGGAAAACCCGCCGCCCACAGGTACCACAATACCGGTTACGAACCCGGAGGCACTGTCGTCGCAGAGCCACAGCAGGGTGCCCAGCAGCTCCTCCGGCTCGCCAAACCGGCCCATGGGTGTGTTGCGCAGTATTTTGCCGGTTCTGGCGGTGGGTGAGCCGTCCGGGTTCCAAAGCAGAGCCTTGTTCTGGGCAGTGGAGAAAAAGCCCGGTGCGATGGCGTTGCAGCGTATACCGCTGGTGGCAAAATGCACGGCCAGCCACTGGGTAAAGTTTGAGACGGCCGCCTTTGCCGCCGAGTAAGCGGGAATTTTTGTGAGAGGAGTAAAGGCGTTCATGGAGCTGATATTTATTATATTGCCGCTGCCTTTTTCCGCCATGTCCAGTGCAAAAATCTGCGTGGGTAAAAGCACGCCTGTAATATTCAGCCCAAAAACGCGGGTAAAGCCCGCCTCGTCCAGATTAAAAAAGCTCTTCTTTGCCGGGTCAAGCAGTGTCTCCTGGGAGAAAAACTCATCCTCGCAGGTGGCGATTGGGTCGTTGCCGCCGGCTCCGTTGATGAGAATGTCGCATTTGCCGTAGGTCTCCAGCACCTGCTGGTGGGCCTGCTTCAGACTGCCCCGATCCAGCACATTGGCAGAGACCGCTATGGCCTCGCCGCCCAGCGCCCGTATTTCATCCACAACGCTCTGCGCCTTGGCAAGAGTCCTGTTCAACACTGCTACCTTTGCTCCGCTGGCCGCCAGCGCCACCGCAAAACGGCTGCACAGCACACCGCCGCCGCCGGTAACCACGGCAACTTTGCCTTTGAGTTCAACCTTCATTATTGCGCCTCCTTATGCGTTATATGAGCTTGACGCGGTGTCTCCGCCGTGTCCTGTCCAGTTTGTATGGAAGTGTTCACCTCTGGGTGCGTCAATGCGCTCATAGGTGTGTGCACCGAAATAGTCCCGCTGGGCCTGAAGCAGATTTGCTGGGAGCCGCCCGGTGGTGTAGCCGTCAAAGTAGCTCAGAGCGGCAAAACAGGCTGGCATGGGGATACCGGCACGGGCCGCATAGGCCACGGTCTCCCGCCAGGCGGGGACAAGGCTATTCAGCACACCACAGAAATATTCGTCCATAAGCAGGTTTTCCAGCTCCGGGTTCCTGTCGTAGGCCTCTTTGATTTTCCCAAGAAATACGCTTCGAATTATGCAGCCGCCCCGCCACATCAGGGCGATGCCGCCGTAGTTCAGATTCCAGCCGTTGGCCTTGGCCGCTGCGCGCATAAGGGCATAGCCCTGGGCATAGGAGATGATCTTGCTGGCGTACAGCGCCTTGCGGAGATTTTCGATAAAGGCAGCCCTGTCCCCGGTAAAGGGAGGGATCTCCCGCGGGTAGAGTCTGGAGGCCTTAAGGCGCTCTTCCTTCTGCGCCGACAGACACCGGGCAAATACTGCCTCGGCTATAAGCGTCAGCGGGATGCCTTCATCCAGCGCGGAGACAGCCGTCCACTTACCGGTGCCCTTTTGCCCTGCGGTATCCAGAATGCAGTCCAGCACTGCCTGACCATTTTCGTCCCTGTAGGATAGAATGTCACGGCTTATCTCAATAAGATAGCTGTCCAGCTCAGTCTCGTTCCAGCCCTTGAAAACCTCATACATCTCGTCGTTTGACAGGCCCAGCCCGTCCCGCATGAGCTGATAGGTCTCGCAGATGAGCTGCATATCGCCGTACTCTATTCCGTTATGGACCATCTTTACAAAATGGCCTGCGCCGTTTTCCCCTACCCATTCGCAGCAGGGTGAGCCGTCATCCACTCTGGCGCATATGGCCTGAAAGATGGGCTTTATATGCTCCCACGCGGCGGGAGAACCGCCGGGCATAAGACTGGGGCCCTTCAGCGCGCCCTCCTCGCCGCCGGAAACACCGGTGCCAACATACAACAGGCCGCGGCTCTCCACATATGCCGTGCGGCGGATAGTGTCAGGATAGTGGCTGTTGCCACCGTCGATAAGAATGTTGCCGGGGGAGAGAAGGGGCAAAAGCTGTTCGATAAGCTGATCCACGGCGTCGCCGGCCTTGACCATCATAAAGATCTTGCGCGGGTTTTCAAGCCTGCCGGCCAGCTCCTGAAGGCTATGGCAGCCGATTATGTTTTTCCCGGCGGCTCTGCCGTTTACAAAGGCGTCCACCTTCTCGGTATGGCGGTTGTACACTGCCACAGTGAAGCCTCTGGACTCCATGTTCATTACCAGATTTTCCCCCATGACCGCAAGGCCGATGAGTCCTATATCCGCTTTTTTCATCTTCGTCACCTCTGCACTCTGGCATTGCCGGCGTAGATGAAACTTCCGGCTATGTGAAAGTCCCGTCCCAGCAGCTCAGCGATGCGCTGGTGGAGGCGTTCAAAGACCGGCTGAAGAACGACTAAACGGGGGAATTTATGACAGACTGGAAAAAATCTTTTTTGGAATCTTCTGTATTGGGACAATCAACAAACAAGTGCTGTCCACCGGAAGTGATAATAAAGTGCATTGAATTGGCATACTCAGATATGATGACGGCTGGTCGTTATTACAGCGCTTCTTTTCTGAATGACAAAAAGGAAATTTGCTCTGCTACAAACAGTGCCATTACCGAATCAAATTTTGTGTTTTCAAGAAAAATTATTAAAGATATTTCGTTGTTGTTTTGTGATAATACTATAGGCAATGACAATCATTATGTAACTGGGTTTGGACTCGCTCAAAAACTCATAAATATGACTTTCAAATATCTATATGTTTTTAGTGATTTGATATTTGTAGACAAAGCTATTCCTGATTTTTGATCGTGTGATTGCCCTCTTGACAGTATTATTATTAAAAAAGCGCATATTAAGGATTGCATTTGGAGCAAGCTTACTGAGCAACAATATCTGGAATGTCAAGCTAAAATAACAGAACTACTAAATGCAAATTCTTTAGATTTAGAGTTATCAAAGCTTGGCAATCTAGCTTATGACTTTATTAATTGGTAATCGGCAATAATACCCGATAAAACAAAAAGAGCTATCTGACTTCTCTAACAGAAATCAGAT
>CAYFSB010000214.1:0-3420 GCA_964345655.1 uncultured Oscillospiraceae bacterium | reverse complement strand
ATAGTCGCTGAGCCGCTCGCGCATGTGATCCAGCACCTGCTTTGTGAAGTCCTGGCACTCGGAATGGGTCATGTCGGCGCGGATCCACTTGGCGTTGAGCCCCGCCTCGTTCATGCCTACAAGGCCGATGGTGGAGAAGTGGTTTTCAAAGGTGCCCAGATATAACTTGGTGTAGGGATAGAGTCCCGCGTCAAGAAGCTTTGTGATGACATCCCGCTTGACCTTCAGGGAGCGGGCGGCTATGTCCATCATCTTGTCAAGTCTCGTGTAGAAATCCTGCTCATCCTTGGCCAGATACGCGATGCGGGGCATGTTGATGGTCACAACGCCTATAGAGCCGGTGCTCTCGCCGGAGCCGAAGAAGCCGCCGGATTTCTTTCTCAGCTCCCGCAGATCCAGTCTCAGCCGGCAGCACATTGAGCGCACGTCGGAGGGCTCCATGTCGGAGTTGATGTAGTTGGAGAAGTAGGGCGTGCCGTATTTTGCGGTCATTTCGAAGAGCAGCTTGTTGTTCTCCGTCTCGCTCCAGTCAAAGTCACGGGTGATGGAATAGGTGGGGATTGGGTACTGGAAGCCGCGGCCGTTGGCGTCGCCCTCAATCATGATGTCGATGAAGGCCTTGTTGACCATGTCCATCTCCGCCTTGCAGTCGCCATAGGTGAAGCTCATCTCCTTACCGCCTACGATAGCGGGCTGGTCGGCCAAGTCAGCCGGCACGGTCCAGTCCAGGGTGATGTTGGAGAAGGGGGCCTGAGTGCCCCAGCGGGAGGGCGTGTTCACACCGAACACAAAGGACTGCACACACTGCTTGACCTCTTTATAGCTCAGGTTGTCCACCTTTACAAAGGGGGCCAGATAGGTGTCAAAGGAGGAGAAGGCCTGGGCGCCGGCCCATTCGTTCTGCATGATGCCCAGGAAGTTTACCATCTGGTTGCAGAGGGTGGACAGATGGCTGGCGGGGGAGGAATTGATCTTGCCTGGGATGCCCAGACCCTGCTTTATAAGCTGCCGCAGACTCCACCCGGCGCAGTAGCCGGTGAGCATGCTCAGATCGTGCAGGTGCAGATCGCAGTTGCGGTGGGCGTCGCCTATCTCCTGGTCATATACCTCGCTGAGCCAGTAGTTTGCGGTGATGGCACCGGAGTTTGAGAGGATGAGGCCACCCACGGAGTAGGTGACGGTGGAGTTCTCCTTCACGCGCCAGTCCAGAACGTTCAGATACTTGTCCACGGTCTCCTTGTAGTCCAGATAGGTGGAATTCATGTTGCGGATTTTTTCTCTCTGCTTGCGGTAGAGAATATAGGCCTTGGCCACCGCCTCGTAGCCGCCGCGGGAGAGCACTGCTTCTACGCTGTCCTGTACATCCTCAACGGCCACAAGCCCATCCTTTATCTTGGGCAGAAAATCTGCCGAGACCTTCAGTGCCAGAAAGTCTATAACGCTGTCGTTATACTCGGTCTTGGTGGCGTCAAAGGCTTTTTTTATTGCGCCGGCGATCTTGTTGATGTTGAAATCCACAATCTTGCCGTCTCGCTTTACTACCTGATACATATCTTTTATCCTCCGCTGTTTCTTTATGTCATACTCCTCTCACCTGCACGCAGGGCACATATTGTGCCGCCGCCTGGGCGAGAGTGTGCATTTCCTTCTCATCAAAGGCTCCAAGCCCATCTATGGCTATAATGTCCCCGGAGTCCTTAAACTGCTGCAAATAGTATTCCTTTGCGCCCTGTATCCATTCTGCGGCCTGAGTAATGCTCTCCGCAGTGTGCAGGCCCTTTACCGCGGTCGTGCGGAATTCGTAGTCCACCGTACCCTGAAGCAGAAAATCCTTCGAGCGCTCAACAGGCCGCAGATCCAGATCCTGAACCCCCACCGTCGCTCCGTACAGAGCCGGGGAGTTCTTGATGTCCATGGCCACTCTGTCCACAAGCCCGGCGCGCACCAGAGCAATGAGACGGTCGGGAAAAGAGCCGTTGGTATCCAGTTTTATTTTATATCCCAGCTCATGCACCTTCTCAAGAAAGGCGCCGATGTCGCTGTGAAGAAGAGGCTCTCCCCCTGTGACTGCCACGCCGTCCAGCACACCCCGGCGCTTTTTCAGGAAGGAGAGCACCTGCTCCTCCCCGCTGTCCCGGACAAGCCTGTCCGGCAGCACCAGAGGCGCGTTATGGCAAAAGGGACAGCGGAAATTGCATCCGCCTGTAAAAACCGTGCATGCCACCTTGCCCGGATAGTCCAGCAGGGTGAGCTTTTGTAATCCTGATATTAGCATTTTTATTTTCTCCTGTGAAGTCGCTGCAAGGGTATAATACGACCTTACCAACAGCTTGTCAAGGGATAAATCACAATATATAGAATGTTTACCGACCTGTAACCGTTTTGAACACAAAATATAGTGCCGGAGCGAAAGACGATTTCACTCTGACACTAAGCGGTATTCTAACCCATAAGCACATGAATTTCAATAGCAAATATTTTTGATTTGTCAAAACCCGCGGTTTTCCGGCATTTGATATGAGAAAATGTAATATATCTAAGCCGGATATGTATCAGGCAATTTGATTGTTTCGCGCAGCAGCCTGTGCTATAATAGCCGCGTTTTTCATAAAGGAAGACGATATTGCACTCAGATAAATCAAAGGAGAGTGAGAATATGTGCGGTATTGTAGGATACGCAGGCCATGATCAGGCGGGAGAGATTTTGCTGGACGGACTGACACGGCTGGAGTACAGGGGATATGACTCTGCGGGCATTGCCGTGCTGTCGCCCAGCCGCGGACTGCAGGTGAAAAAATCCAAGGGGAGGCTGAAGGTGCTCAGTCAGCTGGTGGACGGCGGCAGAGCAGTGGAGGGCAGTATCGGCATGGGCCATACCCGTTGGGCCACCCACGGAGAGCCAAATGATATAAATTCCCATCCCCATCTCAGCGAGGACAGCCGGATAGCGGTGGTACACAACGGGATAATCGAGAACTATGTGGAGATAAAGGAGCTTCTCATCTCTCAGGGAGTACATTTCCGCTCCGAGACCGATACCGAAGTAGTGGCGCAGCTTCTGGAGTATTATTACAAGCAGAGCGGCGACATCATGGCCGCTGTGTACAGTATGCTGGACAGAATAGAGGGCGCCTATGCCCTGGGCATAATGAGTGAAAGGACGCGCCGCTGCTTTTAGGCTATGGCGAGCACTGCAACTTCATAGCCTCCGATGTGACTGCCGTCATAAAGCATACAAGGGATATCGCCTATATGGATGACGGAGAGGTGGCGCTGGTCACAGCGGAGTCCATCCGGGTATTCAACGCCCTGGGCCAGAGCGTGGAGAAAAAACACAGCTATTTGGACTGGGATGTGAGCGCCGCGGAAAAGGGCGGCTATGCCCACTTTATGTTCAAGGAGATAATGGAGCAGCCGGAG
>CAYFSB010000213.1:0-3440 GCA_964345655.1 uncultured Oscillospiraceae bacterium | reverse complement strand
AAACCGAGATGGGAGAAGCCTATACCAAGCAGGACACGGCAGAGGATACGCAGGAATCCGAGGTGACGACCAAGGACGAAGGCGAAAGCAAAGAGCCAAACGAGCAAAACGAAGAGGGGCAGGAAGGCAACGAGCCCGAAGAAAAGCCCGAGCGACACCCCGCCGGGGAGAAAAATGCTCAGCAGGCAGCGCAGCGCCGTGAACGCGAGATGCAGGCAAAGATTCAGGCCGCTGTACAGCAGCAGATGGATTCCTTTTATGCCAAGCAGTATTCCGGCAAAAAGGACAAGGCCGGGAAAGATATCACCACGCAGGCAGAAGCAGAAGCCTATGAGCGTGAGCAGGCAGGAGATGCCGACGTGCACGCTTTTATGGATCTGGGCATGGCTGAAAAGGATGCCCGGCGCGTGGCAAATATGATGGCCCGCCTGAACCAGCTGGAAGAAACCGAAGCTGCGCGGCAGAAGGTGGCTGAAGCACAGAAAGAAATTGATGAGCAGCAGGCCATCGACAGAATGTTTGAGGACAATCTGGCTGCACTGAACAAAGCATTCCCCGGCTGCGGTATCAGCAGCGTGGAAGAACTTGTAGGCGGCCAGCACGATGATCTTTGTGCGCTTGCAGCGAAGCTTGACGGCAATCTTGTGGATGCCTATTACCTTTTAAATAAGGATGACATCATGAGCGGGAAAACTGCAGCAGCCCGCCAGCAGGCCATCAATGCGGCAAGAGGCGGCACGGATCATCTGCACGGAATCAAAGCAACGGGCGGCAACAGCGACAGCGATCTGAGCGAAGAGGATTACCAGTTGTGGGCATCCTTTGGTTATAGTCGCGAGCAAGCCAGAGCCGCACACAAAAAGTACAAATAAGGAAGGAGAACAAAATGTTTAAGATCCATCATCGATCCATCAACAGTGTTGAGCCGTTTGAGTATCTGGAAAAAACGGCCAGCGAAGAGTATACCGCCGGTGAGGCCGTTGTGCTGGCAAGCGGTAAGGTTACCAAATGCGGTGCAACCGCCAAGCCGGATTATATCGCACAGGGCCCTGCCAATCACAAGGGCATGGTGCCCTGCATCCGCGTGCTGCCCACCACGATTTTTGAAGTGCCCGCCCAGGCTGACCAGAGCGCCCTTGGCGCAGGCAGCAAGGTTACCCTGCACACCGATGGCCTGCAGGTTACTGCTACCACCACCAGCGGCGTGTTTACGCTGCTGACCCCCGCCAAGGCTGGCGAAGCCTGCACGGGCTATTTTGCATAAATAAGGAAAGGAGATAACACAAATGGCAGAGATTATTTATTCTCAGGGCAGCGGCCTGAACGATAGTATGTTTGGCAAAAGCCAGGAACCCATCAAGGCCGTGATTTCCGATATGACGGAAGCATTCCAGAAGAAGAGCCAGCTGAAGAACATTTTCGGCATGGATACTTCTACCAACTGGAGCGAAAAATACACCAGCGAGACCGCACTGGGCGATTTTCAGGATGTAGGCGAAAACGGCGCACATCCTAAGACCGGCTTTCAGGAAGGCTATAGCAAGGTAATCATCCCCACGACTTGGAAGAACAGCTTTGAGGTGACCAAGGAAATGCTGGAGGATGCCAAGTACGGCCGGATCAAGAAGAAGGCCATCGGTTTCACCGATTCCTACAATCGCACCCGCGAGAAGTTTGGTGCCATGCTGCTCTCCGGCGGCATCGGTTCGAGCATGATCTTTAACGGCAAGGCATACGACACTACCACCGCCGACAAGAAGCCCTTGTTCAGCCAGAACCATACCAGCATCACCGCTGGCATGGGCAACCAGAGCAACATCTTCAAGAGTGCCTTCAGCGTGGCGGCCATGGACAAAATGGAAGAAGCCATGCAGAGCTTCTGCGATGATGACGGCAACCTGCTGGCCGTTACCCCCAATACCATTATCATTCCCAACAGCGCAGATCTGAAGCGCAGTGTGATCGCCGCCATCGATTCTGAGTACGATCCCGAGAGCGACAAGAACGCCGTGAACTTCCAGTGTGGCTTGTGGAATGTGCTTGTGTGGAATTACCTGCCCAAGACCCTTGGCGGCAAGCCCTACTGGATCATGATGGACAAGGACTTCTGCAAGAACTATGACTGCCTGCCCTGGGTAGACCGCGTGAAGCTGAGCGTGCGAAGCTACATCGATGATAACACCGATGCCAATGTCTGGGCAGGCCGCGCACGCTTTGGCGCAGGCTTTAACAACTGGCGCGGAATCGCCATCTGCGGTGAGGGCCTTGACGGCACTACCATTTGAGGTGATGTCTATGTTTAAACCCGGTATGCGCGTGGGCGATACTGTTCAGGTGGGCGATGCCAAGAAGATCATCATCGAGGTTTTGCCCGGCGGGTATATCCTGCAGGACACGGAAGCGGAAGCAGAACCCGAGGAACAGATCACCAGAAAACGAAAAGCAAAAGCGTGAATTCACCCCGCCTGCTGCCCGGCGGGCGGGGCATTTTAAAAGAAAGGCGGTGAGCGTGTTGTGACTTGGGGAGAATGCAAAGAGATCGCGCTGCGGAAAATGTTTGCTTCGGACGGCGGGCGGCTGGATGATTCAGATCCCGGCAATGCGGATTATATCGCAGCCATGCCCGCAGCCGCCAACGAAGCCATGGAACGCATTGTGAGCGAAGCGGGCAGACCCCTGCGGCAAAGCGTGGAGATCGAGCCGGAGGGCGCAGCCTATGTGGACATGGCCGATCATGCCATGGATTTTCGCAGCTTTGGCGGCACCCCGGAGGCGTATCTTGTAAAAGATAACGGCCTTGCGGTGCTGGAAACCGCAGCGCTGGGCAAAAGCGTTTTGCAGCTGCCGAAGGGCATTTCGGGTACGGTGCGGGTGTTTTATAATGCTGCGCCGGAGCACATTACCCAGTATACAAACGATGCCGAGGAAATGCCGCTTTCGGAGGAATGTAATGTGCTGATCCCTTTATACATGGCAGGAGAACTGTATAAGGACGATGACGTGAGCCTTGCCACGGTGTATATGAACGAATTTGAAAGCCGCCTTGGCTCGCTTGCAGCCAACGAGAACGGATATTGGGGCGGCAGCTTTACCAGCGTGACAGGGTGGTGGTGAGATGGCGGGAACGATTTTTTCCATTCCGGCGGGCCCTGCCAAAAGCCGCTTTGCGGTGGATGAATTCCGGGGCGTGAACTTTACGGACACCCCCGGCCTTGTGGACAAGACCCGCAGCCCGGACGCACCCAATATGATCCGCGATGTGCCCGGCAAAGTGCGCAAATGCATGGGGTATGAGCGCATGGCCGAGTATGACGGGCGGATCAACGGATATCACGAGAGGCGCGGCGATGCCGTGGGCCTGATCCACGCGGGCGGCAAGCTGTATAAGGGCGATGCGGCCTTGTATGACGGCATGGCCGATGCCCGAAGCCGCAGCTGGC
>CAYFSB010000212.1:0-3496 GCA_964345655.1 uncultured Oscillospiraceae bacterium | reverse complement strand
CCAGGCGGATTCGCCCCAGTATACCCAGACCCATATCGGGGTGGGCTACAGGATGATAAAGATAGAGTGATGTGATATTTAACAGAATTTTTACAGGCGGCAGGCCATGCCCCATTGACAAACCACGGCGGGGGATTATAATCAAAACATCAACTTCTGACGCGGAGGTATTGACCGAATAATGGACGCAGCCGGCAGCGACGCTGACTCAGGACAAAATAATGCGGTAGATCCGATATTCTGCATATCCTAAAGGCATAGTCTGGACGCAATGCGCACAGGCTATGCCTTCTTGCGTGTTTTTGATGAATAACACAGTGAAGAAAGAGGTGAAAACATTTTGGAGACTTCAATAGCTTTCATGCTGCTGCTGCAGGCCGTACTCATAATGCTCAACGCGGTGTTTGCCAGCGCCGAGATAGCGGTACTGTCAGTGAGCGAGACCAAGCTCAACAAGCTTGCCTCAGAGGGCAACAGGCGGGCCGGGCGGCTTGGGCGGCTCATGGAACAGCCGGCGAAATTTCTTGCGACCATACAGGTGGCCATTACGCTGTCCGGTTTTCTTGGGAGCGCTTTTGCCGCGGACAATTTTTCCGACGGGATCGTGAACTGGCTTGTGGGTCTGGGTGTGACCATACCGCGCTCCACGCTGGACACTCTCGCCGTCATATTCATAACTCTGGTGCTGTCGTATTTTACTCTTGTGTTCGGCGAGCTTGTGCCGAAGCGCATTGCCATGAAGAAGCCTGAGAAGCTGGCGCTGGGAATGTCGGGGCTTATCGGCTTAATCTCAAAGCTCTTTGCGCCTGTTGTGTGGCTGCTGACGGTGTCCACAAACGGGGTGCTGCGGCTGATGGGCATAGACCCTGAGCAGGAGGAAGAGCAGTACGGCGAGGCGGACATACGCATGATGGTGGATGCCAGCAGCAAAAAGGGCGGCATTGACCATGAGGAGAAGGAGTTCATACAGAATGTCTTTGAATTCGACGATCTGAACGCCGGGGAGATCGCCACCCACAGGACGGATGTGGATATGCTGTGGCTGGATGAGCCCATGGACACCTGGGCCGCCACTATCCACGGCACCAGACACACCCTGTACCCTGTCTGCAAGGATTCGCCTGACAATATCGTGGGCATACTCAACGCCAAGGACTATTTTCGCCTTGATGACAGGGCCCGCGGCAGCGTTATGACAGGCGCGGTGAAGCTGCCCTATTTCGTGCCGAAGACCTTAAAGGCCGATGTGCTGTTTCGCAATATGAAGCGCAGCCGCAATGCCATGGCGGTGGTGCTGGACGAGTACGGCGGCATGGTGGGTATCGTCACCATAAACGACCTTGTAGAGCAGCTTGTGGGCGAACTGCGGGATGACGAGAGCGGAGAGGCCAATGAGCCGGGCATTAAAAAGCTGGATGATTCCCATTGGGCAGTGCGGGGAAACGTGGAGCTGACTCAGCTCCAGGCGGAGCTGGGCGTAAAGCTGGACGCCGGGGATTACGACACCTTCACGGGGCTTGTGTTCGATGTGCTGGGCTACATCCCGGAGGACGGTGAGCGGGATATTGATCTGCAGTGCGGCGATTTGAGCATTCATGTGAGCCAGGTGCATGAGCATCAGGTATCCAGAGCCAGAATAGAGCTGCCTGAGGGCAGAGCATAAAATACAGGCTGAACAAAGGACATCTCTTCCGCAGCCCTTGTTCTGCCCTGCCTGTGTTCAGCCTTTCGGAAACTACTTTTCGGATAATTGTAAGAAAGTGGATTATTCATAATATACGAATAGAAACGGCAGGCATCCCCATTTTGCGTGAGGGTGCCTGCCGTTTTGCCAGTGCTCCATATATTCGCATGAAAAAAGCTATGTGCTGCAATGCTCCGCAGCTTTAAAAAGTAAGGCTCCGGGCAGTGTTATGCCCACTGAAAATTATCTGTACCAGCGCCGTTTTCAAAGTGATATTTCACTATGCCAATATCGATCCCCGAATAAAACCCGCCGAGATTTTCAGCCGTCACGGTTTTGCCGGAGAGCGTCATGCGGAATTTCTGCTGGTTCATGGCGGTGGGGGCCAGCATGGCCGCCTCCATACCGGCCTTAAACCAGTCCGGCATGGCGCCGCTTACACTGCACAGCGCGTCCATGGGCTTGGAATTGTGGGCGACACCCTGCACAGCGCCGTAGCCCAGAGAGAGCACGCACACCAGCTTTTCATCGCTGCCGACCTTGACGGCCCGTTTCGCCGCGCCCTTTGAAAAGCTCATTGCCACCCAGCAGGTGTTCAGTCCCAGCCTTTGGGCCTTCAGAGCTATGCGCTCCCCGTAATAGCCCAGCCGCTCGTCAAAATCGGCGCTCTTTTTGCCGACCAGCGCAATATAATTCTGCACGCCGACAAACTTCCCGTAGTGCGCCATCATGCCGTCAAAGGCTTTGGGCTCATTTGTCACAAGCTGAATGTGCAGACCGCCCTCGCGGTTACAGTCGTCGATCTCGTTTTGCAGCGCAATGCGCATAGTCCCGTCGGCAGGCATCCGCGTGCAGTCGGGGGATTTTCCCGTGCGTGAAAGGTGCAGGCAGCGATCACTGAGCCGGCAGGAAATACATTGAGTTTTATTATGGCCGTTCATCCTCCCTCAGCCGCGGATAACCGTTCTCCTGTGCCGAGCACACCGTGGCGTCCACATGATCCACCAGCGTTTTCAGCCCGCCCCAGCAGCCCTTGTCCGCGTCCACATAGTAATAATTCATGGTGCCGGCCCTGTGCATGTTGATAAGCCCCGCTTCCCGCAATATCTGAAAATGATGGGAAACCGCCGGGCGGGATAGGTGCGTACACTTGGTGATGTCCGGTACGCGCATCCCGACGGTCTCGTTTTGCAGCAGCGCCACAAAAATCTGCTGCCGTGTCTCGTCGCCCAGCGCGATAAAAACCTTACGGTAATTCAGAAATTCCTCCGCCAACAGTCTGCGCTGTTTTGCGCATTCGTCCATTCTCCTCACCTCCGTGTGTATGGTTTACCTGTTTGAACCATTATACCATGAGTGTGGGAAAAAAGCTCAATGGGAAAGAAAATCAAGACAGAACGAAAAAGCGCCCCGCCCCAGGACAGCGCCTGGGCATATAAAAGCACATCCGCGGACATTTCAGTCCACGGATGTGCCTGCGGCGGTATTTGATTGCCCAGCAGATATGGCCCATACATGAGAGAAAAAATCTAAACAGCTATGAAAAATAGCGCTGTGCGTCTGCGGGTACTGACAGGAAACGGGGTGAAGGCGCGTGCTCATTTTGCAGCAATGACATCGCCGTATACGGCATGCCGCCCCTTGCCGCTGCCGGACAGGCCTGATCTTCGCACAGATCGATCTAACAATTAGAGCAGCACCTTCAATTTGTTTGTATCCGCAAAAGTTTTTGAAAAACACCTCGACAACTGTGCGCATAACCTTACTCCTCGCTCCATAAATGGGGAGTTCAACAGGGCTTTACGAAAACAA
>CAYFSB010000211.1:750-3499 GCA_964345655.1 uncultured Oscillospiraceae bacterium | reverse complement strand
GTCGTTCTTCGCGGCCAGCTCCATGGCAAAGTTCAGCGACTCCACGCTGTACTCCCTTGTAAACTCAAAGTGGGGTATGGCTCCAACACAGTCCGCGCCCATCTTCACAGCGTCGATCATAAGCTGCTTTCCATTGGGATAGCTGAGTATTCCCTCCTGTGGGAACGCCACGATCTGGATGTCCGCCACGTCCCTCAGCTCCTCGCGCAGCTCTATCAGCGTTTCCATGTCGGTCACGTCCACATGGGTGCGGATAAACTGCGTACCGTTGGCGGCGTACATCCGCACCGCCCGGTGGACCCGCTCCCGGATATCCTCCCGGCTGAGCTTGTCCTTGCGCTTGCTCCAGCACTCTATGCCCTCAAACAGAGTACCCGACATGTTCCACACCGGGTCTCCCGCCGTCAGGCAGGTGTCCAGATGCACGTGGGACTCCACAAAGGGCGGCAGCACCAGCTTATTTTTAAGGTCTGTGACCTCCTCGCCGGGCAGGGGCGCCATATTCGGTGCAATCTTCTCGAATTTTCCGCCGTTCACCCGTATATCCACAGGCGTCAGGGCGTTTTCCGGCAGCGCATTTTTAAACAGCATTTTTTCTCCATTCCCCCCGCCTAAGCGGGGCAAAAACATCGCAGACTGCGTTCAGACGCAAAAACGCGGCTCTCCCCAAGGAAAGCCGCGCCAATAAGCACGTATATGGACACTCCTGTGTCCCAGTCCTTGGAGGCCTCTCTGGACCTCTTTTAAAGTACCGGCGTCATTATATCCACAAAATGCCTCCCTTGTCAATGCCGCTGCTCATTTTTGACGTTTCGCCGGATAATCAGTTGGCTTTCACTTGAAATTTCTGTATTTTGTGGTAAAATTGCAGTCAAATTATACCTGGAGCGATAATTATGAAAATCGAACTGGTGGCTTGGACATCAAAGAATAAGGCTGAACTGTGCCGTATCTGCAATAACGTTGACCGGCGCTTTCTTTCAAACCGTATTCCCCTTCCCTATACCTACGCAAGCGCCGACTGGTGGCTGGGTCAGGTGGAGCTGAAGGAGGGCAGTGAGGGCGTTTTCCGTGCTATAGTGGTGGACGGCGAATACGCCGGGAGTATATCTGTGGAGCGGAAGGAGGACACTTTCTGTAAAGACGCCGAGATCGGCTATATGCTGCTGGATGAATACCGGGGCAGGGGCGTGATGCCTCAGGCCGCGCTTCAGATCTGCGAGCTGGCTTTTCGCACTCTGGATATAATCCGCATAACGGGCCTCGTATATTATCCCAACACCGACTCACGGCGTGTGCTGGAAAAGAACGGCTTTGCCCTTGAGGGCATAATGAAGAACGCCGTGTATAAGGACGGCAGTATTTACGATCTCTGCGTCTATGGCAAATGCAAATAATTTAATATGAAAACGGAGGCTGACTTATGGCCGCAAATACCGACCCCAGGCTGCAAAATCAGGTGATCTATTCCATCTATGTGCGAAGCCATGGCCCGGAGGGCACTTTTCTTTCAATAATCCCCGATCTGGACCGGATAAAGGCACTGGGTACAGACATTATATGGCTCATGCCGATACACCCTGTCGGCGTTGAGGGCAAGAAGGGCAGTCTGGGCTGTCCCTATGCCAATCGGGACTATCGGAGCGTGAACCCGGAATATGGGACACTTGAAGATTTTGTGGCTCTGGTGGACGCCATCCACAGCAAAGGCATGAAGTGCATGATAGACGTGGTGTATAACCACACCTCCCCCGACTCCACGCTGTTTCGGGAGCATCCGGAGTTTTTCTACAGGGACAAAACCGGCCAGCCGGGCAATAAAATAGGCGACTGGGCCGATGTAATAGATCTGGACTATAATAACCGCTCACTTTGGGACTATCAGATAGAGTCCCTTTCGTACTGGGCCGGGATAGTGGACGGCTTTCGCTGTGATGTGGCATCCTTTGTGCCGCTGGAGTTTTGGGCGCAGGCGCGGGACGCTGTCAGTCGGGTCAGGCCGGACTGCCTGTGGCTGGCGGAGACGGTACACCAGAGCTACGGCTGTCTTGCCCGCAGCCGGGGCATATATTCAGCGTTGGACTATGAGGTCTATGGCGCGTTCGACATGGAATATGAATATGATATCCGCGAGGTATTTGACCGGTATCTCCGCGGCGAGGTGGCTCTCAGCCATTATCTGGACATGCTGAACTTTCAGGAGGCCACTTACCCTGAGAATTATAATAAGCTTCGCTTTCTGGAAAACCACGACCAGCCCCGCATCTGCTCATTTATAAAGGATCAGGGTGATCTCAAGAACTATACCGCCATGCTGTATTTTCTGAAGGGGACTACTCTCATCTACGCAGGGCAGGAGTTTGAAAACGCCCATCAGCCCAGTCTTTTTGAAAAAGAGACCATCAGCCGTGATACCGGGCGGGACATAAGCGCTCTGCTTCGCACTCTGCGGGGCATAAAGGGGCAGCTTGGCAGCCGGGATCATTTTGTCGCCTGGGGCGACGATATGCACCATATTGCAAGGCTTGAGCGCCGCAGCCAGGGCAGGCTTTGGACCGGGATATTCAGTCTGAAATCTCAAAGCGCGGCCGTGCCTGTTTCCGCCCCTGACGGGCAATATGAAAATCTCATTGACGGCTCTCCTGTTCATATAACCGGCGGTATGCTCCAGTGTGAGGGAGCGCCGATCATTTTTGCGGCGTCTGAGCAAATATAGGCTCTTGCGCGGCGGGTCCGGGCAATATATAAT
>CAYFSB010000211.1:0-740 GCA_964345655.1 uncultured Oscillospiraceae bacterium | reverse complement strand
TAGGCAGGTAAAAAAACAAATTGGAGGATAAAGATATGGCAGACAATCGGCGCCCCGAAAGCATGGAGCGCATAAGCACTCCCCAGCTTGCAAAGGCGTTTATAGATGAACAGCTGGCCGCTCTGCATGCGCAGATAGGCAATAAGAAGGTACTTCTGGCGCTGTCGGGCGGGGTTGACTCCTCCGTAGTGGCCGCGCTGCTGATAAAGGCTGTAGGGAAGCAGCTCACCTGTGTCCACGTGAATCACGGTCTCCTGCGCAAGGGCGAGCCTGAGCAGGTGGTGGAGGTATTCCGCAATCAGATGAACGCAAATCTTGTGTATGTGGATGCGGTAGACCGTTTTCTGGACAAGCTGGCCGGCGTGGCAGAGCCCGAGGCAAAGCGCAAGATAATCGGCGCCGAATTCATCCGCGTTTTTGAGGAAGAGGCGCGCAAGCTGGACGGCA
This sequence comes from uncultured Oscillospiraceae bacterium, assembly GCA_964345655.1. Classification (GTDB taxonomy): domain Bacteria; phylum Bacillota; class Clostridia; order Oscillospirales; family Oscillospiraceae; genus Limivicinus. The sequence continues at coordinate 293 of CAYFSB010000211.1, read as the reverse complement.
TAGAGTTTTTGGCTCAGGGCACCATCTATCCTGACATTTTGGAGAGCGGCCCTGTGAAGGCGCACCACAATGTGGGCGGTCTGCCGGAGGATCTGAAGTTTGAGTTGGTGGAGCCGCTTAAGTTCCTGTTCAAGGACGAGGTGCGTGTAGTAGGCAAGGCGCTGGGTCTGCCTGACGGCATGGTCTATCGTCAGCCCTTCCCCGGCCCCGGTCTGGGTGTGCGCTGTCTGGGCGCCATAACCCGCGACAGGCTGGAGGCCGTGCGCGAGTCTGACGCCATTCTCCGTGAGGAG
>CAYFSB010000210.1:0-3522 GCA_964345655.1 uncultured Oscillospiraceae bacterium | reverse complement strand
CGGCATTCTCCAGCTCCCGGAGTCTGTCCACAAGGCAGTTGTCCTTCAGGGAGAGCGGGTAATCATCCATACGTCCGCCCAGAGAATACTGCATCCGGCAGGGCTGGGCGCACATGCCCCGGTTTCCGCTGCGCCGCCCTATGAGGCTGGACATATAGCACTGCCCGGAATGGCAGAAGCAAAGCGCACCGTGGACAAACACCTCGGTCTCAATGGAGGCGTTTTTGGTGATGAATTTTATCTGCTCAAAGCTCAGTTCCCTTGCCAGCACAGCCCGCGTAAGCCCCATCTCGGCCGCGGCCTGTACGCCGGAGAGACTGTGCAGACTCATCTGAGTGCTGGCGTGCAGCGGGATATCCGGCAGCGCCTGCCTGAGTGCCTTCACAAGTCCCAGGTCCTGAACTATCAGCCCGTCGGCCCCCAGCGAGGACGCAAGCCGGGCGGCGTTCACCGCGCCCTCCAGCTCTCTGTCGCTCACCAGAGTATTGAGCGCCACATAGACCTTGCAGCCGCGTATGCGGCAGTAGCGCACGGCCTTTTCAAACTCTTCATCTGTAAAATTTTTCGCGCCGCGCCGGGCATTAAAATCGCCCATGCCCAGATACACGGCATCCGCGCCGTTCTGCACGGCGGCAATTACCGCCTCCGGCGACCCGGCCGGTGAGAGTAGCTCTATCATTCTCTGTGCTCCTCTTGCTCATTGATAGCGCAAAATACACCTTAAAAGGCGCACCCACGCTATGATAGATTGTAATTATAGCACACATACAGCTATTGCGACAAGTCAATTTTAATGATATAATGTTCCCTTGTCAGAAACATTCTGTAAATAATCTTTAAAGGTGTACAGGAATATGCCGGGAACAAATACAGACAATTCCATATGTGCCTCCGCCGAGGACAGGCTCATTGCCGCGCACGACGGGGATGTGGCGCTGCTTTACATCTATATTACCCGTACAGGCTCCGCTGATCTGGAGCGTGCCGCCCACGATCTGTGCAGGACTTTAGGTGAGATGTCCGCCGCCGAGGAAAAGCTCCGGCGCATGGGCCTGATCTCTGCCGGGTCCGGCCCGGTGCAGAGCGCGGTGACAGAAGCGGCCCCGTCTGAGGCCGCGCCGGAGGAGCGCCTGCCGGAATATCGGGCGGAGGATATCGCCCGCCGCTCAAAGGAGGACGGGAGCTTTTCCGTCATCCTCTCAGAGGCCGCCAAGGTCATAGGCCACGCCCTGAACGGCAACGACATGCGGGTGCTGTTCGGCATATATGACTATCTGGCTCTGCCTGCGGAGGTCATTCTTGAGCTGCTGAACTTCTGTGCGGAGCAATATACCGAAAAATACGGCACCGGCCGCCGTCCCACAGCCAGAGCCATTGAAAAAGAGGCCTATTTCTGGGTAAACCGGGAGATACTGACTCTGGAGCAGGCGGAGGAATACATACGTTTCAGCCGGGAGCGGCGGGGCGACATGGGGCGCGTAAAGGCAGTGCTTGGCATACGCGGCAGAGAGCTTGGCGCTACGGAGAGCAAATATGTGTCCTCATGGCTGGACATGGGTTTTGACGACGAAGCCATTGCCATCGCCTATGACCGCACTCTTACCGGCACCGGCGCCTTAAAATGGCCATATATGAACACCATACTGAAAAACTGGCATGACAACGGGCTGCACAGTGCCGCCGAGATCGAGGCCAGGGACGGCCGCCGCAAAAAGAACCCGCCGCATACCCAGGGCGGTGAGAAAGCCATCGACATGGACGAGCTGCGGGATATAATAAACAAGATATAGTCTGAATGCTGCCGCAGAGGGGGAGATACAAAATGTCATACGACGGAAAGCTGCTGGCCCGTGCCAGGACCCAACTGGACAGGCAGCGGGCAGAAAACCAGGCGGAGCATCAGCGCAGGCTCAGTGCCGTATACACCCGCGTGCCGCGCATCCAGCATATCGACGGGCAGATGCGCAGCCAGATGACAGAGCTTGTACGCCTGACGATCTCCAAAAGCGCGGACATGAGAGAGCGCATACAGCAGCTGGAGCGGGAGAATCTGGAGCTTCAGATGCAGCGGGCGGAGCTGCTGGTGGAAAACGGCTGGAGCATTGACTATCTGGACGATATATATTCCTGCTCCAAATGCCGGGATACTGGAGTATATAACGGCGCGCCCTGCGCCTGTCTTGAGCGGCTGTACAACATGGAGCTTACAAAGGAGTTGGGTACGCTGCTTCAGACAGGAGATGAGAGCTTTGAGCGCTTCGACCTGAAGCTGTACAGCGATCTGCCCGACCCGGCCAAGGGCGTAATACCGCGGGAGGTCATGTCGCTTACCTGCGACAGCTGCCGCAAATTTGCCGAAAATTTCCCGAAAGTCTCCTCCAATCTGCTGCTGCAGGGCGGCACCGGGCTGGGTAAGACCTGGCTGTCAGCCTGTATTGCCAGAGTCGTGGCAGGCAAGGGCTGCTCCGTGTGCTATGACTCCGCCGCCGCCGCGCTGGAGGCCTTTGAGCGGCAGAAGTTTTCGCGGGACGCGGAGGAGGCGGAATCTGCCGCCACGCGGGTCCGCCGTATGCTCTCCTGCGATCTGATGATCCTGGACGATCTGGGGACGGAGATGGTGACGCCCATGTCTGTCAGTGCCCTGTATACTCTCATAAACACCCGCCTTGTGAACAACCGGAAAATAATAATAAGCACCAACTTCAGCGATGAGGAGCTGCAGCGAAAATACAGCCCCCAGATATGCTCCCGCATCTCCGGGGAATTCCTGCGTCTGCCCTTTGTGGGCAGGGATATTCGCCTTATTAAGAAAGGAGTATGACACATGCAGCACGAGATAAGCGTCTCCATGCCTCTGCTGGACGCGGACGGCAGTCTTACCCAGCCGGGCTACGCGAAAAAGCTCTTGCCCCAATACCGCCGTAAGGATATAAAGGCATCCAAACTGCGGATAAAAGAATGGGACTACTACCTTATAAATAACGGCCGCTACGCCCTTTCACTGACGGTGGATGACAACGGATATATGGGGCTGGACTCCATATCTCTGCTGGACTTTGAGACAGGGCTGTCCATAACCCAGAGTCCCATGAGCTTTATGCCTCTGGGAAAGCTCCATATGCCTGAGACATCCAATGCAGGCGACGTAGAGCACTCCGGGAAAGACCACAGCATAAGCTTCAAAAACGACGGCAGCGGCAGGCGGACTCTCACGGCCCGTATGAGCGGCTTTGGCCCCGGCGGGGAGCTTGTCGCCCAGGTGGAGCTGTCTGACGAGCCGGAGGAAAGCATGGTGATCTGTACTCCCTTTGACAAGCCCGGCCATTTCTATTTCAACCAGAAAATCAACTGCATGCGCGCCAAAGGTCAGGTGAGCTACGGCGGCCGCGTCTACAGCTTCGATCCCGCCGACAGCTTTGCGGTGCTGGACTGGGGCCGGGGCGTGTGGACCTACCACAACACCTGGTATTGGGGCTCCGCCTCCTGGCTGGCAGACGGCGTACCCTTCGGCTGGAACATAGG
>CAYFSB010000209.1:0-3576 GCA_964345655.1 uncultured Oscillospiraceae bacterium | reverse complement strand
ATGTGGTCATGGAGGTCTCCTCCCATTCTCTGACGCTTGAGAGAGTGGCAGGAATACACTACGATGTGGCTGTATTTACAAATCTCAGCCAGGATCATCTGGATTTCCACGGCAGCATGGAGGAGTACGCCGCTGCAAAGCGGCTGTTGTTCAGCCAGAGCAGCATCGGCTGTTTTAACGCGGATGACCCGTGGACGGATTTCATGACCCAGGGCGTCAGCTGTGCTGTCAGCACTTTTGCTGCCCAGACAAACGCCGCGGATCTTACGGCAAAGGACATACGCATGTCGGCCGCCGGAGTAAGGTTCGCCGCCGTGCATGGAGGGGAGCTGGCCCTGACGAAGCTGGCTATTCCGGGCCTGTTCTCTGTACACAACGCGCTGGGCGTTATGTCCGCGGGACTTGCGCTGGGGATAAGCCTTGAAAAATGCGCCGATGCAATGTCAAGCGCAAAGGGCGTAAAGGGACGGCTTGAGGTCGTTCCTACGGATACGGACTATTCGGTTATAATCGACTATTCACACAAGCCGGACGCGCTGGAGAATGTGCTGAAGACCCTGCGGCCTGTTACTCAGGGCAGGCTGATATGCCTGTTTGGCTGCGGCGGCGACAGAGATAAGGGAAAGCGGCCCATAATGGGTACGATCGCCGCCGATAACGCGGATCTGTGCATAGTCACCAGTGATAATCCACGCACAGAAAAACCGGAGGATATTATTAATGATATTCTGGTCGGAATGAAAAATAAACGCACACCCTGCAAGGTAATATGTGACAGAGTGGCCGCAATAGGCTGGGCTATTGACAACGCAAAGCAAGGTGATGTAATATTACTCGCCGGGAAGGGTCATGAGGACTATCAGGTGGTGGGTCATGAGAAGCACCACATGGATGAACGCGAGATCGTTGCCGAACATCTGGAGAAAATAAAAACAGCGCACTGACGTGTGCCGAGTTTGATGGAGAAAACAATGACGATAAAGCTGATAACCGCGCTTGTTCTGGCCTTCCTGTTTACCACCGCTTTTGGCAAGTTCTATATTCCCTGGCTCAACAAAGAGAAGGCGAGACAGGAGATTAAGGAAGACGGACCCAGCTGGCATATGTCCAAAAGCGGCACACCCACCATGGGCGGCGTGATGTTTATCGCGGCGGCGGTTTTTGTGTGCCTGACAGTGGGCTTCGACGGCATGCTCCATGGAAACTATGTGCATATCTTTGTCCTGCTTTTTGCGCTGGTTTTCGGCGCCATCGGCTTTCTGGACGACTGGGAGAAAATAAAAAAGAAGCAGAATCTGGGCCTTACGGCAAAGGCCAAATTCCTGCTTCAGCTTGTGGCTGCGCTGGTGTTCGTGCTTTTGATGCGGCAGATAGGATTTTTGAGTCCGAACCTGTACATCCCGTTTTTTAATGTGAGCATAACCATGCCGGAGTGGCTGTATTTTGTATTTGCCGCCTTTGTCATCGTGGGCACGGTGAATGCCGTGAACATTACAGACGGCATAGATGGGCTTGCCTCCGGTACCTCAATTCCGGTTTTCCTGTTTTTTGTGGCCATAACATTTGTATGGGGCGAGGAATATCTTGAGCTGGGGATATTTGCCTCCGCTATGGTGGGAGGACTGCTGGGCTTTCTTGTATATAACTTTAACCCGGCCAAGGTATTCATGGGGGACACCGGCTCGTTGTTTCTGGGCGGCGCTGTGGCGGCGCTGGTCTTTGCCTATGACATGCCGCTTGTTCTTATAACGCTGGGCATAATCTATATAATCGAGACTCTCTCCGATATAATTCAGATAGGTTACTTCAAAATTTCCCACGGCAAGCGCGTCTTTAAGATGGCGCCTATTCATCATCACCTGGAGATGGGCGGATGGACGGGAAAAAAGTGGAAAGAGAAAGAACTTTTTGTTCTTTTTACAGGCATATCTCTGGCCTTTGCAATCATATCATTTATTGGGGTGTTTCAGCGCTACGCCCTGTAATAAATAATTGAGCAAGTCGGGGAGGTGGAAAAATGCGCTATGACAGCGCCCGCCTCGCCGGCTTTTCAGCATCGAGTGTCAAGGAGCGCCGCGGCGGCATTGACACAAGTTTTTTCCTGCTGGTGCTGCTGCTGTTGTCTATAGGTGTGGTAATGGTGCTCTCATCAAGCTATGCCAGAGCCTATTATGATCCGGGAAATGTTACCGGCGGGAACGCCGCCTACTATTTCGTAAGACAGCTGATCTTTGCCGTACTGGGCACGGCGGCGATGCTTTTCGCCTCAAGACTTCCCATGAATTTCTATCGCCGTTACGCATTTCATTTTCTGGTGATAACAATTGTACTGCTGATGCTCGTACCAATAATCGGAGTCAAGGCCAACGGCGCAAGACGCTGGCTGGGTGTGGGCGGACTTACGCTGCAGCCGTCGGAGCTTGCAAAGCTTGCGGTTATTCTTGCGTTTTCCACTATGATATGCCGCCTCAGAGAGCGCATGAAAAGCTTCAAATACGGTATTGTGCCGTTTCTGGCGGTGCTGGCAGCAATTGTCGGCCTGTTGATAATGGAGCCGCATTTTTCCGCCTCCATAATTATAATAGCAATCGGCGGAGTGATGATGTTTTTGGGCGGCGCGGGGCTGGGCTGGTTTATGGCGGCAGTGGGCGCGGCCGGCGGTGCGCTAGCGGTGCTACTGATGTTTTTCCCCTATGCTTCTACCCGGATAAACACCTGGCGTGACCCTTTTTCCAGTGCCTCCGATGAGGGATATCAGATAGTGCAGTCGCTGTATTCCATCGGCTCCGGCGGACTCAGCGGACTGGGGCTTGGCGGCAGCAGACAGAAGTTCCTGTACCTGCCGGAGGAACACAATGACTTTATATTTTCTGTGGTCTGCGAGGAGTTGGGCTTTATAGGCGCCGTGCTTATTCTGGTGCTCTTTGCCATGCTTATTTTGCGCGGCTACTGGTTTGCGATCCACTGCCGGAACAGATTTGATTTTCTCGTTTGCGCGGGTGTCACTACTCTTTTGGCTTTACAGGTGTTTTTAAACGTGGCTGTCGTCACAAATCTTGTGCCCTGTACCGGCATATCCCTGCCTTTTTTCAGCTATGGCGGTACTGCGCTGCTGATACAGCTGGGGGAGATGGGCATAATCCTCAGCGCTTCAAGAAACATACTTGAGAGAAAGGAATGAGACAAATATGAAATTCATTCTGACCTGCGGCGGTACCGCCGGACATATTAATCCCGCCGTTGCGGTTGCCGGACGCCTGCGTGAGCTAATGCCGGACTGCGATATCCTTTTTATCGGTGCGGAATGCAAGATGGAGATGGAACTGGTGCCCCGCGAGGGCTATGAGATAAAGCCGCTGAAAATTACAAACGTGAGCCGGGGTCATGGGTTGAGTGACATTACCCATAATATAGGAACACTGAAAAATGTGGCGGGTTCAAGTCATGATGAAAAAAAGAAAATACACTGTAGCCATTATTTCTTTATTTGCACTTGCTTTTGTTGGAATTGTGGCAGCGGGAAGAATGGATTTGATTCCAAGAATTGACAAAATTGGATTCGATATGGGTCTTAGA
>CAYFSB010000208.1:0-3578 GCA_964345655.1 uncultured Oscillospiraceae bacterium | reverse complement strand
GTGCCCGGAGGGCCTACAAGCAGAACGCCCTTGGGTATGCGGGCGCCCATGGCGGTATATTCCTTGGGGCTTTTCAGGAAGTCCACGATCTCCTCAAGCTCTTCCTTTTCCTCCTCGCAGCCTGCCACGTCAGCAAAGGTCTTCTTGTTCTTTTCCTCGCTGCCCAGCCTTGTGCGGGCCTTGCTGAACTTGGCAACTCCGCCTGCTCCGCCGCCGGCCTTGTTCATCATCACATACCACAGCGCCATTGCTGCCACCATGATAAGCAGGTAGGGCAGGAAGCTGGCCCACCAGGGCACGACAAAGCCCTCGTCGTACTCATATTCCTCAAGTACGCCGGACGCATACTGCTCCCTGATGATGTCCTTGAAGTCCTCATAGAACAGCGAGAAGCTGTAGAGGTCATAGGTCATCTCCTCTGTGGGCTTCACAGGGTCGTCAGTCCTGACCTTGAGAATAATAGTGTCGCCCTCCGTGGTGAAAGACTGCACCTTTTCCTCGTTGAACAGATCCACAAGGTCAGAGTATTTTTCAATTTCGTTGGTGCTGGTATCTTTGGTCATGGTGAATATGACAGCGATCATTATCACCATAAGAAGTACATAGAATCCAAGGTCTCTGGTTCTGTTGCGGTTGGGTTTCAAACAATAGTCACATCCTTTTCATGGGCTCGGTGTGCGTGCCTCATGAATATATTTCCGGTTTTAGCACGCCGATATACGGCAGATTGCGGTATCTCTCGTTATAATCAAGGCCGTAGCCCACTACGAAAGCATCTGGTATCTCAAAGCAGGAGTAGTCCGCGAATATCTCCGCCTTCCGGCGGGCGGGTTTATCCATAAGCGTCGCTATGGCGATGGATGCGGGCTTTCTCACCATGAGATAGTTTTTGAGATAGTTGAGCGTCACTCCGGAGTCCAGAATGTCCTCCACCAAGATCAGGTGCCGCCCCTCGATATCCTGACTCAGATCCTTGTTTATCTTCACAGCGCCTGTGGAGGTAGTACCCTTATAGGAGGAGACCGCCATAAAATCCATTGAACAGTTGATGGTCACATAGCGCATAAGGTCTGCCATGAAAATGAAGCAGCCCTTCAGCACGCCCACAAATATCGGGTCTTTCCCATCATAATCGGCGGAGATCTTCGCTCCGATCTGAGCCACATGGCTCTTTATCTCGTCCTCCGAGATGAGCACATTCTGAATATCTCTCTGCATATTCACTTATCTTCTCCCTGTTTTCTCTCTTTCAATATCTATCAGGAGCACTTTGTCTCCCTCCGCCGGGGCTGTCCTCTCATCCACGGCGAGTCCGTACACGGCCAAAACGCCCTTATCATCTCTGAGCACAGGCGTCATATTCCGTTGCCGCTGGGTAAATCCCGCCTCGGCAAACAGCTTTTTCAGACTTTTGGTGCAGTTTCTGCCAAGGGGCCTGATCCTGTCGCCGTTTCTGCGGCCGGTGCAGATAATACTACCACATATACTCTCATATTTGAAGCAGTAAGTTTTGAACAAGTCGTTAATTTCTTTTCCGCAGATGCCGGGGACCGCCGTGATTTTCAGCCCCGCCTCCGGCACATCCACCGTTTCCCCCAAAATAAGCTCCCGCTCCGGGATGCACTCCGGCCTTTGCTGCGCAAAAAATATCCTGCCCTGCTCCCGGCGCAGCCGAAGACCCGGCATGTCCGCAAAGGCGAGACCCTCTCCCTCTGCCAGCGCCAGCGCGGCGTCCACATTTTTCACACTCAGCGTCTGGGGGCAGAGCTGTCTTACAACTCTTGACGCCACCGCTCTGTGCAGCCCTGAAAACGCCTGGGTGGGCAGGCTCTCCCCGTCGTAATATTCCCTTATAAACTCCGCCGCCATATTCTCAAGGCAGTCCTCATCCTCCCGCATAAGGGCGGCTGTTCTTCCTGCTGCGGCGGAGAGCGCCGGGTTTATCTCCCTGAGCACAGGTATCACCCGGTGCCGGATGAGATTCCGGCTGTAGTCGTCGGTGAGATTGCTGCTGTCCACCACATGTTCTATGCCATTGTTGTCCAGATATTCCTCTATCTCCGCTCTGGTACAGCCCAGCAGGGGCCGGACAATATCTCCCCGCACCGGGGGGATGCCCCGCAGTCCTGCCGCGCCGCTGCCCCGGCAGAGGTTGAAAACAAGCGTCTCCGCGTTATCATCGGCATTATGGGCGGTGGCTATTATTTCACAGCCCAGTTTTTCCGCCGCTCGGCGGAGAAAATCATATCGCAGCTCACGTGCCGCCTCCTCCGTGCCCAGGCCGTTTTTTTCGGCGTAAGCCCCGGCGTCACCGTGCTCAAGGGCGCAGCTTATCCCCCGCTTCCGGCACCAGCTCTCCACAAAGGCCGCGTCTCTGAGCGATTCCTCACCACGCAGGCCGTGCTCATAATGGGCGGCAAAAACTTCAATGCCCAACTGCTCACGCCGTGTATACAGCAGATGCAGCAGGCACATGGAGTCCGCCCCACCGGACACCGCGCACAGCACGCGGGAGCGGGGGGGCAGCATATTATACCGGCCTATGATATCAAGGTTCATCGTCACGCCGTCTCTCTGTGGAGCCGAAAGTCGTATACTCCGGCAGCCAGGACAGTTCCACCGTACCGGTGGAACCCTTGCGGTTTTTCAAAATAATTGCCTCCGCCAGATTGGGGTTTTCGCATTCCTTATTATAATACCCGTCCCGGTAAAGACCTATAACCACGTCCGCGTCCTGCTCTATTGCGCCTTACTCGCGCAGGTCTGAGAGCATGGGGCGTTTATCCTGTCTGGACTCATTGGCACGGGAGAGCTGGGACAGGCAGATGACCGGGATATTCAGCTCCTTGGCCATTATCTTCATCATACGGCTGATATCGCTGACAGCCTGAGTGCGGCTCTCGTTTGACCAGTTGTGGCCGCTGCCCGCCGACTGCATCAGCTGCAGATAGTCTATTATAACCAGATCCAGATTCTGCACCCGCCGGCACTGGGCGTTCATATCGGACACCGTCAGTGTGGGGTTGTCGTCTATGCTTATATCGGTGGCGCTAAGCGACTGGGCCGCGTCCGCGATGTCCCGCCACTGCTGCTCGGTGAGCTGGCCTGTCAGCAGGTTCTGAGACGGCACCAGCGCCGCTCTGGACAAAAGCCGCGTTACCAGCTGCTCTCTGGACATTTCCAGGGAAAAGATCGCCACGGTCTTTTGCAGGTTCAGCGCCGCGTGCAATCCGATGTTCAGGGCGATACTCGTCTTGCCCATGCCCGGACGGGCCGCCACAAGAATAAGCTCGGACTTGTTCAGGCCCAGGATCATCCTGTCCAGATCCGGCAGGCCCGTGGGTATACCCGGTATCTTGCTGCCTGAGGCGGCAGCCTCCGAGAGATTGTCAAAAACCGTCTGCACCACAGCGGAAACCGGCATCAGTCCGCCCACGTTTCTCCCCTGGCGCAGGGCGTATATCTTCCGCTCCGCGGCCTCCAGCATGGTCTCCGCCTCGCCGGAGCCCTCATACACCATGCTGTTTATCTCGTCGGCAGTCTCTCCCACACGGCGCAGCCGCGCCCTGTCCCTGACG
>CAYFSB010000207.1:3312-3582 GCA_964345655.1 uncultured Oscillospiraceae bacterium | reverse complement strand
AGAGCCTTATGCAGATAATCCGTCAGGTGGATATGATAGGAGTTATAAGAGAGGCGGTTGAGCGGCTGCATGACCAGGATAATATCCGCGCTCTGGCTGCAGCACCGGAAACTACAGCAGGGGAGGCTGCCTGCGCCCTCCTTACGGATGTTCAGGAGCAGATACGGATTATATCAGGCATTAAGGAATACTTTACACGCAAAAATGTGTTGGAGAATGTCATCGAGCAGGAGACGCTGGAGCATTTTGCATTAAACGATCCGGACGCGC
>CAYFSB010000207.1:0-3302 GCA_964345655.1 uncultured Oscillospiraceae bacterium | reverse complement strand
AGCTGGAAAAGAAAAAATTCCAGAGGGAGATGGACATTGCCGCCCAGCTTACACATCCGAATATTGTAAAGCTCTATGACTCCGGCTGCCGGGACGGTAAATTCTACATGCTCCAGGAATACTGCGCAGGTGGAAGACTGGAGAAATATATAAAGCGCACATATATTCAGGCTGAGGATATGGAAAAATATGTCCAGCGCGTGGCTGAAGATCGTATTAAGGAGCTGGAGAAGAACAGATAGTACCGAAAATGCGGGCAGAGGGCGCAACTTTTTGTGACGGCTGTGCTTTGAGTTTTGATATGCTGTGTTCATCAAATAACAGGAGGCATTCAAAATGAAAAGAGTGTTTATGCTTGTCATATGTCTTGCCCTCTGCCTAAACTTTTCAGGCTGCGGCGCGGAGAACGAAAAGAGCGCGGAGCCTGAAAAGACTCCCAAGCCGACGCCGGTATCGGTGCCGGCAGAGACGCCGGAGGCAGAGGCAGACTACAGCGTATACGGGCCATAGAAGGAGCAGGCGCTGGACGCGCTGAGTTTGAGGCTTAAAGAGAGCCTGAGTCAGGTGTATGTTTATAAGGATTTCAGCGATACGGAAAACCATTTCACCCAAAAGGCAAAAATATACGGCGGCAGCTACGGCAAAGTGTGGGATATGGATGAAAACTCCGGTGATGAACCCTATTCCGGCTCAAGCTGCATCCGCTGTCAGGTAGATGCTGACGGCACATTCTGGGGCGGCTGGATGTTTTTAAACGGCTATCTGCCCAAAGGCGGAACGACTCCCGGATTAAACGACGGCAGTGTGGATGGACAGGGCATGGATCTGACCGGGGCTGTAAAGCTCAGTTTTATGGCCAGAGGCCAGCGCGGCGGCGAGGCGGTTGAATTTTTCACCTGCGGCTTCGGTTATAACGAGTGGGGTGAGGCCACGGTGGAATATCCGGACAGCGCCCGCAAGGTCGGTGAAGGCTTTATAATCCTCAGCGACCAGTGGGAGGAGTACGACCTGTATGTGAGCGGACGGGATATGAGCGATATAGCCTGCGGCTTTGGCTTTGTCTGCTCCGGCAATCAGAGCAGCGGCGAGCAGGTGTTCTATCTGGACGATATTTGCTTTGAGATGGAGCCGAACGCGGCCCGGGAGGCGGAGCCGCTGCTGCGCTCATATGATACGGACAATATCTATATTAAAAACGCGGCTTTCTCCTATGACAACGCCCTGACGGCCATGGCCTTTATCTCTGAGGACATGCAGGAGCAGGCGGCAGAGCTGCTGGATGCCTTCGCGTACGCGGTAGAAAATGACAGATATATGCCCGGCCGCGTGCGCAATGCCTACGCCGCGGGAGATATCAGTGCCTTTCCCGGCTGGGGCGGCGGCGCTCGGCTGCCCGGCTGGTATGATGCCCAGGCCGGCGCCTACTATGAGGATCGATATCAGGTAGGCAGCAATGTTGGCAACACAGATATGTGGCTCTGGCCCTGCTGCAATACGATGCGGCCTACGGCAGCGCCAGATATATAGACACGGCCCGTACACTGATGGACTGGGTCATAGATGAGTGCAGCGACTCAAAACCCGGCTTCACCGCGGGCTATGACGGCTGGCCGGAAGACGGCGGAGTGGTATATAAATTCACGTACAAATCCATTGAGCACAATATTGACGCATATTCTTCGTTTACAAGATTGTATGAACTGACCGGCGACGACCGCTACAGCCAAGCTGCCGACAGTGCCCTGAGCTTTATTCTTAGCATGTATGACGAGAATGAAAAGGTGTTCTATACCGGGACCGGCGATGACGGCGTGACGGCATCCACGGAAAATATCGTTTTGGACGCACAGGTCTGGTCGGCGCTGGCGTTGGGAGACAGCTTCGGCGACTATGAGTCCTGCCTTGACAAGGTCTCCGCCATGGACTGCGATGGCGGCTATCCGTTCTGCGAGAGCAATGCCAACGGCGGCTGGTGGGCTGAGGGTACGGCTTACACCGCACTGATGTACCGACTGCGTGACCGAAATAAGCCGGCCATTCAGGCTCTGGACGCTCTGTGCGCGATCCAGTTGGAAAACGGCCTGTTCCCGGCCTCCACCGTGGACAATCTCTCCACCGGGATTTACCTTTTCACCGGTGAGCCATGGGTCTATGACAGCTCGGCCCACATCGCCCCTGCGGCGTGGTTTATAATGGCCGTAAACGGCTTTAATCCATATGAATTCTAAATAGGGAGGTGGATACAATGTATCAGAGTTCACGTCTGCTGTTGGAGCGCAGAATTTCGCTCCTGTTTGGGGCAGAGTCCCCGGCAATGAAGGCGCTGGATTTGGTTATGGCAGAGATGTGCGCCGCAAAGGGCTATACCCGCTATGACGGCAGCGACTACTATATGCACTGCGTAGATGTGGCGAACTTTTTAATCTCCTACGGAATAAACAATCAGGATGCTATTATCGGCGCACTGCTCCATGACATGATAGAGGATGTGCCAGGGTATACCGAGGAGGGTCTGGCCGCGCTCTTCGGAGCAAGAGCCGCCCACTATGTGGCCATGGTCAGCTGTGAGCCAGGGCAGAACTATCATGAGCACTTTGTGATGCGCGCCTATCTGGACAATATCAGCTCAGACCTGTATGCTGCGGCAATCAAGACCGCGGACAGAATGCACAATATGTATACTCTGGCTGATACCGGCATGGAACAGCGCTATAAAAAGGCTGTGGAGACAGAGACCTTTTTCATACCTTTTTTCAAGCGCTGCCGCAAGCAGTACCCACGTTATGAGAGTTTGTTCCACGCGGCGAAGACCCAGATAATGCCGCAGATATATGAGATAGAGGCCCATCATAAGGACTGCTGTGAGCTGCAGCGGCTGCGTGAGGAGCTGTGTGCCGCCGGTAAAGCTGCCAATGAGTGATGCTTCAGGACCCGCGGCAGGCTCCCGCGTGTTCGTCACCGGGGATACCCACGCCGACTTCAGGCGGTTTTCAGTTGAGCGCTTCCCGGAGCAAGAGGAGCTTACGCGGGAGGATTATGTAATAATTTGCGGGGATTTCGGGGGAGTGTGGAATGAGCGCCCGTCCCAGCAGGTACTGCTGGACTGGCTGGACGATAAGCCATATACCACGCTTTTTATAACAGGCAATCATGAGAATTATGATCTGCTGGAAAAATACCCGGTGTCCCGCTGGCACGGCGGAAATGTGCAGTTTATCCGGGAAAACGTTATACACCTCCAGCGCGGTCAGATCTTTGACATTGGAGGACACAGCTTTTTTACTATGGGCGGTGCCGCCTGC
>CAYFSB010000206.1:0-3603 GCA_964345655.1 uncultured Oscillospiraceae bacterium | reverse complement strand
ACCGATGCTTCGATGAACCGAGAGGCTTAATTTCCACAACGGGATGTCCGACTTTTTGCAGATGCTCACGAATATCTTTTTCAGATAATTTGCCGTCTATCATGTAAAATTCCCAAAGGCCCGACAGAAGCCGTTCTTTTCTTTGCCTCATTAAAACCTTACCCTCTGGGTTTCGAATGATAAGAACGGTCTTGTTTTGAATTTTAAGCGGGGTTTTTGCTGATTTATTTGGCAAAATGTTTTGAGTTCCGTGGTGAAAAGCTTTACATTCGGTATGAACGGGACAAAAAGCGCAGCTTGGGTTTTTGGGGGTACAGATCAGTGCCCCAAGCTCCATAAGCGCCTGTGCAAAGCAGCGTATGTCCGTTTTGGGCATGAGCGCTAAAACAAACTCATCTGCATTTTTTTGTGTTTTAGCCAGACTGATATCCTGATCCGAGTTTTCCAGTCGTGAAAAGACTCTCAACACATTTCCGTCTACTGCCGGTGCCGGAATCTCAAACGCGATATTAAGAATTGCACCAGCCGTATAAGCTCCGATTCCCGGAAGGGAAAGGAGCTCTTTTTTTGTTTTCGGTATACTGCCGCCAAAATCCGATATCACTCTTTTTGCTGCGGAATGCAGATTTTTTGCTCGCGACTAATACCCCAGCCCCTCCCACGCCTTCAGAACATCCGCTTCTTCTGCGCTTACCAGCGCTTCAACAGTGGGGAATTTTTTGATAAACCGCTTATAGTAATCAAGCAAAAAATTGATTCTTGTTTGTTGAGCCATTATTTCGCATACCCAAATACAATACGGATCACGAGTATTTCTCCAAGGAAGGTCGCGCTTATTTTCCTCATACCAATACAGCAAATTTTTCGTTATATCTGCGGCACGCTCAACTTCAATTTGGTAGACCATATCTATTCCTCAAATAATAAAAACATAATAATTCGGGAGCTTTAACGATAAAATCATGCTATAACTTTTGAATGCAGTAGTCGTTTTCTTCTACGAGCTACATCAAATTATCAGACTTTAGACAAAGCTTCGCAGAGTTTTTCTCCCGCAGGAGAAAAAGAAATTTAATAAGTTTTCTGTGGCGGCGTGTACGTCGCAGAAAACACTTCTCGCGTAGTGTGTGTAGAAATGTGCGCCTTTGGCGGACATTTATGCGCTAAGCGGAAGATCATTCAGCACGGAGAGGACATAGTCCGTCTGGCCCAGCTTGTTTTTAGGCGCTGATCTGTCGTATAGCTGATGCTGGACAGGGTGCCCCCGGAAACCGCATAGTGAAAATAATGATCCCCTACTCTGCCAAGGTCAACTTGGCAAAGCGCCGGCTTCTCAAGCAAATCGCAAAAAGCATCTGCCGTGCGCGGGAGCTTCATATTATATGCAACAAGCTTATATCCAACACCCCATCCTCAGTGTTCACCCGCTTATCCCTTCGGATATGCGCCTTCACCTTGGCGACAAGCTCCTCAACTGTAAAGGGCTTTTTAATATAATAATCCCCGCCCATTTCAAGGCCCACTATCATGTCCAACGTCCGGCTTTTTGCGGTGACGAATATAATCGGGCAGCTTGTTTTATCCCGGATTTTCCGGCAGACCTCCAAGCCATCCATTTTCGGCATCATAGTGTCTGCAATCATCAAATTGATATGCTCATTATCCATCACTTCAAGGGCTTCTTCACCGTCGGAAGCGGAGAAGGCATGGTAGCCTTCTCCTGCGAGCCGCTCTATAATCAAATTCCAAATATTGTCGTTGTCATCAACGACAAGAATATTAAACATGAAATTGCCCCATATCTACGTCAATTATAACACTACTCTGTCCGTAATGCCACAACAGGGTCTTTTTTCACGGCAAGCTTCGCCGGGATAAATCCCGCTACCAGCGTCAGCGCCATGCTGCCGAGGCATTTACGCATTTCGACGGCATTCGATAATTGGGAGGATCTGAACAATTTTGATTACGCAGCTTGCGCGCAGCATTAACGCAGATAGCCAAGCTTGCAGTTCCCACCGTTATCATCACACTGGTGCTGGCCGTCTACAACATGGCGGATATTTTCTTTATCGGCAAAACGGGAAATACCGATATGGTAAACGCCATCTCCGTGTGTATGCCTATATTCACCCTTGTGCAGGCCTTCGGAACTCTTGTGGGAACAGGCGGGTGCACGGCTATCTCCATAGCTCTCGGCAAAAACGAAAACGCCCGAACCCGCAGTATCTCGGCGTTCTGTTGCTGGTTTTGCATCGCCCTCGGCCTTATGCTTGCTGTTGCGATGAATGTATTTGCCAATGGCTTTCTCAGTCTGCTGGGCGCAAGCGCCTCTTATAGCAGCTACGCGATTACATATCTTCGCATCATTGCCTTTGGCTGCCCCATTATGCTTTTCACCAACGCTTTCGTCAACATCCTTCGCGCCGATGGTTCAATCAAGGAGTCAATGATTGCAAATCTTGCGGGAACTATTGCCAATATTATTCTTGACCCAGTTCTTATTTTTGGTTTCGACATGGGCGTTGCCGGTGCCGCTATTGCTACAGTAATCGGAAATCTGCTTTCCCTTGTCATAGTGCTTGCAGTAATCCGCAAAAAATCACAGATTTTGTCCTTTGATATTAAATGCGTTTCCCTAAAGGCTGAAAACTCCCTTGAAATACTAGGGCTTGGCGTGCCTGTTGCCGCGGGAACGCTCTTGATCAGCGCAGCTTACATGGTGATGAATAATATTCTGAAAGGATATGACGCCAACGCACAGGGTGCTTTTGGGATTTGCCGCACAATTATGCTGATGTCCACGATGATACAAATGGGCATTTGCATGGGTGTTCAGCCTGCCGTCTCGTACAATTACGGCACCAAAGATGCAAAGCGCGTAAAAGACCTGATTGCAAAAACGGGCATTGTCTCAATGGCATTTGGCGCTGCGGTTTCTATAATATGTATCTGTATGAGAAAGCCAATTTTAGCGATGTTCCTAAAAGATCAGAGTGTAATGATCTATGCAGAAAAAAATATTGTAGGCTGTCTTTGTACCGCGGTCTTCTTCGCCATTTACCAAACCTGTGCCACGTCCCTACAGGCGATTGAAAAGCCGCTTTGGAGCACCATCATCACCCTTCTTCGACAAGGTATTGTGCTGATTCCGTCAATGTTCATATTGAATGCTTTTTGGGGCTTTGATGGCTTAGTCTTCTGTTTTGCCGCTGCGGATATTATTTCAGCCGCTGTCGGCGTGATGCTTACAAGACGCAGGCTTCAGCAAATCGCATAAAAAAACCCATTTTATATTTCTCAAACACTTCTCAAGTAATTTTCAAACAAGCCCACAGTAAAGTACAGACACAAGGAAAACAAACCTATTATATAGTCTCAAAACATCAGGAGGAATACGGATGCCTGAAAAAGCGAACACCAACTTTATCGGCTACGAATACCGCGAGTTCTCTGTCGAGCGCAGCATGGAGTCAATATATGCCGATGGCTACCAAAGCCTAGGCTGGATGCAGGACGGCGCATCCATCGCCCATGTGGGGCAAAGCATGGAGAATACAGAATTCAGAAAAATCATGGCCGCAAACCGGGGAGAGATAGCCA
>CAYFSB010000205.1:2429-3609 GCA_964345655.1 uncultured Oscillospiraceae bacterium | reverse complement strand
GGGCTATATCATCCACAAGGATGGGCTGCTGGAGCTGATGGACAAGTGCAGGGCCATGAATCTCTACGGCTTTCATAAGGACGCCGTGTCTATATTCCTGGGCGAGGGCGGCAGGATGAATGTGTATGTGCATCCCGGCTACGCCTGCGCGATCCGCACGGTGGACGCATATTATAAGGCCGGAATGGATATGCTCTGTACAGAAAAACGCAGCCAGTTATTTCCAGAGGAGCGTCCGGTGCGGACAAAGACCCATGAAGAGGTCAGCTCCTATTACGGGGAGAACGCCGTGTCCCGCAGAAGTCTCGTGGCAGACAACTGCATCATAGAGGGAGAGATCGAAAACTGCATCATCTTCTCCGGCGCCCGCATTGACCAGGGCGCAAAGCTGCGCAACTGCATAGTCATGCGCGGCTGTACGATCGGGGCGGGCGCAAGACTTGGCTGTGTCATAGCGGATAAGTATTCCAGCTTCTCACCGGAGCTGGTACTTACAGGCAGCCCCAAGCTGCCCATAGTGGTGCCAAAGAATTCCAATATCTGAGGCGCCCATACAAGTTTATTCTACTCTACGGAGGTACAATCCCATATGTTTGGTGAAATCTCACGCGACGAAATGCGCAGTGCCATTGAAGATAAGCTCTGCGCTCACTTCAGCATAACCGGCGAGACCGCAACTGACGACCAGATCTTTCAGGCCACTGCCATAGTCATCAGAGAGATAATGAGCCGCTTTTTAGCGGCGGAGAATCCCACCCACGCCGAAAAAGAAGTGCACTATATGTCCATGGAGTTTCTCATGGGGCGCAGCCTTATGAAAAACGCCTTCAATCTGGGTATATCGGAGGCCATTACCGGCGCTCTGGAGGACATGGGGCGAAACGCCTCGGATATATTCGAGGCCGAGCCGGACGCGGGGCTTGGCAATGGCGGTCTGGGCCGCCTGGCCGCTTGCTATATGGACAGTATGGCAACTCTGGGGCTGGAGGCCACAGGCTACTCCATCTGCTATGAGTTGGGTATATTCAGGCAGAAGTTTGCGGACGGAAAGCAGACCGAGGTGGCGGACAACTGGCGTACAGCCGCCGAGAGCTGGCTTATTCCCCGGTATGACGATGCGGTGGAGGTGCGCTTCGGCGGGCAGATTTCACCACACTGGGACTCCTTCGGGCGCTATCAT
>CAYFSB010000205.1:0-2419 GCA_964345655.1 uncultured Oscillospiraceae bacterium | reverse complement strand
AGGGCGAATATGTGAAGAGTCTGGAGCAGCGCACCATGGCGGAGGTGATCACCAAGGTGCTCTATCCGGCGGACGACCATATTGAGGGCAAGACCCTCCGCCTGAAGCAGCAGTATTTCTTCGTCTCTGCCACCGCGCAGGACGTGGTGCATAAGCACATCAAAAAGTGGGGAGATATCCGCAGCTTTGCCCAGCACCACACTATCCAGATAAACGATACCCACCCGACGCTCATTATTCCTGAGCTGATGCGTATCTTTATGGACGAGTACGGCCTGGGCTGGGACGAGGCGTGGAACATCGTCAAGGCCAGCATGGCCTACACGAACCACACCGTTATGAACGAGGCGCTGGAGAAGGGGCCCCAGGATCTGGTGCAGCAGCTTCTGCCCCGGCTCTGGGAGATCATGTGCGAGATAAACCGCCGCTGGTGCGACTATCTGATGGCCAGCTTCGGCCAGGACGCACGGGTGGGCAGGAACCTGATAATCCGTGACGGACAGGTACATATGGCCAATATGTGCCTTGCCGCCTGCTACAAGGTAAACGGCGTGTCCCGGCTTCACGGGGAGATACTGAAAAACGAGCTTTTCAACGATGTATATACCCTGCGCCCGGACCGCTTCACTCATGTGACCAACGGCATAGACCACCGCCGCTGGCTGGCCCAGATAAACCCCGGCCTCAGCGGGCTCATAATGGAGCTGCTGGGCGGAGACGGATATCTTACAAAGCCTGAGGAGCTGGGAAGACTTCGCGACTTTGCCTCTGATGAGGAGGTCCGCCGCAGAGTGAATCAGATAAAGCGGGACAATAAGCTCCGTTTTGCAGAGTTTGCCATGAAAAATGACGGCATGGTCCTCAACACCGACTCTATAATGGATGTGCAGGTAAAGCGGCTGCATGAGTATAAGCGCCAGTTGCTGTGCGCAATGAACATTGCAAGCTTGCAGATGCAGCTCCATGACGACCCGGATATGGACTTTGTGCCCCGCACCTTTGTGTTCGGCGCAAAGGCCGCCGCCGGTTATAAGACCGCAAAGCGCATAATTGAGCTGCTGCTGTCCATGGCCGACGACATAAATAACGACCCCGTCTGCAAGGACAGACTCCACATGTATTTTGTGGAGAACTACAGAGTCTCCGCGGCAGAGGCAATTATCCCCGCCGCCCAGGTGTCAGAGCAGATATCCACCGCCGGCAAGGAGGCCTCCGGCACCGGCTGCATGAAGCTGATGATGAACGGGGCCGTCACCATAGGGACGCTGGACGGCGCCAATGTGGAGATGTATGAGCGGCTGGGTGATGAGAACATGTTCCTCTTCGGCCTGCATACCGACGAGATAGCAAGGCTCCGGGCCAACGGCTACGACCCTGCGTCCATCACAAAAAATGAACCTGAGATCCAGCGGATATTCTCCCGCTTCAGCCAGGGCTTCTGTGACGGAAAGAGCTATTCGGATCTGGTGTCCAACCTGCTCTACGGTGGGGACCAGTATATGCTGGTGGCTGACTACCGGGCCTACGCTGACTGCCAGCGCAGACTGTACGGGCGGATAAAGGACAGCGGCGAGCTTGCGCGCCTTGCCATCATGAATACCGCCGAGAGCGGAGTTTTCGCGGCGGACAGAGCCATCGGGGAATACGCACGGAATATATGGAACATCAGATAAAAAATTATGCCGCGGTGATAGGCGGCGTAAACATGGACATCGGAGGGAGCCCCGCAGGGACGCTGGTCATGCGGGACTCCAATCCCGGCAGGGTGACGGTGAGGCCGGGCGGCGTTGGGCGCAATATTGCCCACGACCTGCGCATGCTTGGCATGGATGTAAGCCTTATCGCCGCTGTGGGCGGGGATATATACGGCTCCGGAATATTGGAAAGCTGCGGCGCGCTGGGTATGGATATGAGTATGGCACTCATCCTGCCGGAGCGCCGCAGCTCAACATACCTGTATGTCACCGATGAGAACGGAGACATGCAGCTGGGTATTGCCGATATGGAGATAACAAAGGCCCTCAGCCCGGAATATCTGGCGCCGCTGATGTGGCGGGTGAATCGGGCCGCGGCCGTGGTTCTGGATGCAAATCTTGAGCCTGAGACCATAGAATTTATAGCCAGGAGCTGCGAGGCGCCGCTGTATGCGGACCCTGTGTCCACCGCCAAGGCCGGGAGGCTGAGCGGGGTGCTGGACAGGCTGCAGGCTATAAAGCCCAACGCCCTTGAGGCCGAGACGCTTACCGGGGAGCGAAGTCCGGAGCGCGCTGCCCGTGCCCTGATAAGGGCGGGGGTAAAGCAGGTGTTTATAAGCCTGGGCGCGGAGGGCATGATAGCTGCCCAGGGCGACAAGCTGCTGCGCCTGCCCTGCCTGAATGTACCTGTGGTCAATACCACAGGGGCGGGGGACGCGGCCACT
>CAYFSB010000204.1:0-3626 GCA_964345655.1 uncultured Oscillospiraceae bacterium | reverse complement strand
GCGCTCTTTGGCATAGGCGTTCTCCTTAAACCAAAGCATGGTCTTTTCAAGAATTGGCAGTATCTCTTCTTCCTCTACAAGCCGGGACAGCGGGGTGCCCATGCGGGTGCGCTTTCCCCAGGTCCCTCCCACATATATCTGGTACATGGTCCTGGTATCGTGGGACACCGCCTTAAAGGGGCATTTGCCTGTGCATACGCCGCAGGCCTTACACTGTTCCCTGTCGATGTGCATTTTCCCGTCCACAAGCTTTGCCGCCTTTACGGGGCAGGACTTTTCCACCATGCACTGCCGGCAGCCACGGCACTTGTCCTGGTCATAGTCCGGAACCTTTCTCCCCTCCACGCCAAAGTCGTTCAGGCTGGGCTTCATGCAGCTGTTGGGGCAGCCGCCTACGGCGATCTTAAACTTGTGAGGCAGCTTCACCCCGTCCCAGCCGATATAATAGTCCTCATGTATTTTCCTCGCCAGGGCCTGGGTGTCATAATTGCCATATATGCAGGTGGTGCCCTTGCATGCCGTGACAGGCCTTATCTTGGAGCCTGTGCCGCCAAAGCGCAGGCCAAAGCCGGCAGCGTATTCCTGGGCCGCCGGAATATCTTCAAAGGCTATGCCCGGCATTTCCACCGCCAGACGGCTGGTGCAGATAAGCTTTCCGTTTCCAAAGCGCTTGGCTATCTCGGCCATATGGATAAAATCATCCCCGGTAAAAACAGTGCCCGGCGCCACTATCCTGCCGGAAAACAGCTTTGTACCCCTGTTTATAAGGAAGCCCTGAGCTTTTACCTTTGCAATATCTTCAGCTTTTAATTTTATCATTTTTCTGTTCCCTTTCAGTTAATGATATACGAAACATATTGTGCCCGCCCAATTATAACAAAAAACCAGCTGCTTAACAAGCTTCTTAAAAATCAGTCTATCCCTCCTGTTTTTGTCCGCCTTGACGCGGGCGAGGGAAAGTATTATGATTCTGTCATCAAAGAGGAAAACACACCGCTGCTCCCCGGCGGGGCAGATGATAATTTATTACGGAGGTAAAATTATGCCGACACTTGGTTTTATAGGCACCGGCAACATGGGCGGTGCTCTGGCAAAGGCTGCTTCAAAAAAGGCCTGCGGGACCGGGCTTCTGCTGGCCAACCGACATACGGAAAAATCCGCGTCCCTGGCGGCGGAGACCGGCGGCACAGTCTCGGATAATCTCAGTATCGCAGGCAGCGCGGATTACATTTTTCTGGGTGTAAAGCCCCAGATGCTCCCGGCGATGCTGGCAGGTATAAGGGAGTCTCTGGCAGAGCGCAGGAGCCGGTTTGTGCTGGTGTCCATGGCCGCCGGTACCTCCATTGCCCGCGTGAGAGAACCGGCCGTAGGCAGCTATCCGGTGATACGCATTATGCCCAAGACCCCAGCCTCCATCGGGGAGGGGATGATACTCTATTCCTGCAGCGAAAACGTGACCGACGAGGAGACGCAGAGCTTTTTGAACGTCATGAGCGAGGCCGGGCGCTTCTCCGCCCTGGATGAAAAGCTCATAGATGCAGGCAGCGCCGTCTCCGGCTGCGGCCCCGCCTTTGTGGACTTGTTTATTGAGGCGCTGGCGGACGGCGGCGTGGCCTGCGGCCTGCCCAGAAAGCAGGCGCTGGAATTTGCAGCCCAGATGGTCATGGGCTCGGCAAAGCTCGTTCTTGAAAGCGGCAGGCATCCGGGAGAATTGAAGGATGCGGTGTGTTCCCCCGGCGGCACCACCATTCAGGGTGTGCGTATTCTGGAGGAAAGCGGGTTTCGCGGGGCCGTAATAGACGCCGTGATCGCAGCCTACGAAAAAAACTTCGATCTGTAAAAACGGCAAGATAGATTTCATGGGCAAGTCCCCGGTTTTGAGCAGGACGGCGTGATAATGCTGTAGCGTGTCTTTTGCGCGATAATACATCTCTCATCAAAACCGCCTGGATTCGCGCAGGAAGCCGCCGGTAAAAAGCTGCTATAATCCGCAAACCATCACAAACCATGGGCGATTCGGCCCCATATAAATTCTAAAACGCAAATCCTTTGGCATTACTGCACAAAAGGCGCTGCAATATTTGTGCAGTAATGCCATTGCCCCTCACGGGGGCGTGACTTACAGAATATGGCGGGTTGCTCGCCGGCGCATACCAACAAAACCGGACCTGTTTTTTTGCTGAACAGGTTCGGTTTTGTTTTTTTAACGAAAAGCTGCCGCGGAGTTCATACGTCGCAGCAGCCGCTCTTTGGCTCCTGCTCACAAAATCATCTTTGACCGTTCTATAAGAATAAGTTCGCATAAGTTGCGGATAATAATGGTGCAAAGACATGAAGTTGACAGGAAAGCGCATTTGTCCCTTAAAAGACACGAAAAGGGATTTTACGCGGATGTCTTGAATTCACGGAGAGCGGGCAGGTTATCTCCTGTGATTTCAACGCTTTCTCAGGCGATCGGCTTGGCTGAAGATTCCCGCCGCCACAAGCTGTTTTTTCTTTACGCCGCGTAAAAGTTCAGCGAAATTATTATGACGCATAAATTTCAAGAGAAAGGTACGATAGAAGTATGAAAGCAACCGGAATTGTGAGGCGCATTGATGATCTTGGCAGAGTTGTAATTCCAAAGAAAATCCGTCGTACCATGCGCATACGTGAGGGCGACCCGTTGGAAATTTTCACAGATAAGGACGGGGAACTGATATTTAAAAAATACTCCCCCATAGGCGAACTGTCGGACTTTGCCGCCCAGATATGTGATAGCCTGCGTAAAGCTACCGATGGTATTGCCGCAGTATGCGACAGGGATTCTGTCATAGCTATCTCAGGCGGCGCGAAGCGCGAGCTGTTGGACGAGCCCCTGAGTCCGCAGCTCAGTGAAATAATGGAGTCCCGCAGCAACTATCGCCATTCCAGCGGCGGCAGCAGTCTGCCTGTGTCCGGAGAGGATGAAAAATACTGCCTGTCCGTGGCCTCTCCGGTTATCTCGGAGGGGGATGTCATGGGCTGTGTTTTATTTATCACCCCCCGCAGCAGCCCTCCCGGCACCGAGGTCGAGCAAAAGCTGGCCCAAACCGTTGCCGGCTTTCTGGGGAAGCAGATGGAGAGCTGAACTCTTTTCTGTTTGCCTGCTCCCTCCTGTAACCCCCGGCCGTGCATTGACAGGCCGGGGGTTTTTGTCGCTTATTTATAAAAGCAGAATGAAAATTTGTGTAAAATTACAGTTGCACTTTTAACATAATTATTTTATACTTGTTTGTGTCAGTCCGGCTGACAGGCGGAGGTGCTTATGTATCAGGAAACTCTTCGTGAATACAACACAAGACTCGTGGTTGAGAACGCCCTTGAGTGTTTTTTGGAGTCAGGCATCGAAAAAACCAAGGTCACCGAAATAGCCCGCCGCG
Organism: uncultured Oscillospiraceae bacterium; assembly: GCA_964345655.1. GTDB lineage: Bacteria > Bacillota > Clostridia > Oscillospirales > Oscillospiraceae > Limivicinus. The sequence goes on along the minus strand of CAYFSB010000204.1, from coordinate 225 downwards.
CAGGAGTTACCGAGCGCTCTGTATTCCGCTATTTTAAAACCAAAACAGATCTGGTCCTGGCCGCCTCCTATCTCTACTGGAACCGGGTAATTGCGTACATCGACCGGCAGTTTCCCCGAAATGACGGGGTGGAGCTGACCGGACTTGAGGAACTGTCCAGGCTTTTGATCTGCTATTCCAATCTGTATTTTGAGGACCCCAAGGGCATACGCTTTTCTCTGGATG
>CAYFSB010000203.1:0-3670 GCA_964345655.1 uncultured Oscillospiraceae bacterium | reverse complement strand
ATGGTGATAAACGCGATAGGCCCAAACAAAATGCCCTGTATGGGTCCGAGAATAGGGCCTGTACCGGCAATGTTCAAAAGGTTTATAAGGCTGTTTTTCCAGGACTTCATGGGCACATAGTCCACGCCGTCCTGCTTTGTAAAGGCAGGAGTCTTCCTGTCGTCCGGGCCGAAGACCTTTACGCAGAGTTTGCTGTAGAGCATTGCGCCGACAACGAGAATTGCAAGTCCGATGATGAATGTAATCAAGATAATGCCTCCTTTTTTTCCCTCAGGCGGTACTCATCCGCCCTTTTGTATACACATAATACGCCGCTGCCGCGCTAAGAGTCCATTACAAAACCGACCCATATTTGTTAATATAGTGTTAACGAACTCCCGTCGACCCCAGTTCATTGACATTGACGGCCAATTAAAATATAATGATACAATAATAAAAAAAGGATTTGCCTGTAATAATATGAAGATCTGTATCTATGGCGCCTCCGGCACGGAGCTGGATGAAAAATATTTTGAAGATGCCCGTGCTCTGGGCCGGCTTATCGCCCAGGGCGGCCACTCGCTTATTTTCGGCGGGGGCAGCGGCGGGCTTATGGGCGCCTGCGCACAGGCCGCTCTGGCGCTGGGCGCAGATATATGCGGCGTGGCCCCCCGGTTTTTCGATGAGCCGGGCGTGCTTCTGGAGGGCTGCACCCGCTTTGTCTTTACCGACACCATGAGCCAGCGCAAGCAGATCATGGAGGACGGGTGCGACGCGTTTATCGCCCTGCCCGGCGGCATAGGCACCTTTGAGGAGTTTTTCGAGACGCTGACTCTCAAGCAGCTGGGCCGACACTCCAAGCCTATGGCGCTGCTGAACACGCTGGACTATTACAGGCCCCTGTGCGCCATGCTGGAGCAGGCCGCCGCCGGCGGTTTTATGAGCCGACGCTGCATGGAGCTGTTCACTCTCTGCCAAAGTCCTGAGGAGGCTCTGGCGCGGATACAGGAGAAGGAGCCGCTTCAGGGCGGCATAACGCGGCTGGCGGATTACACCAAATAGCCGTAATACACATTTATCTTGAATTGCGTGTCGAAATTTGTTATTATAAGTTATTATTTATAGAAGCGGGACGCCTATGAAATCTAAGGAGTGGAAAATTCCATATGCCAGACCGGAGACTCCGGAGGCGCTGAAGGAGGCGGGCTACAGTCCGCTGCTTTCGGCGGTTCTGGCGCTGCGGGGCATCCGCACGGCAGAGGAAGCCCACGCCCTGCTCTTTGCCGGCGCGGAGTGTCTGCACGACCCGATGCTCATGCGCGGCATGGCTCAGGCCAGAGCGCGCATACTGCGGGCTGTGGAGAGCCGGGAGATCGTGGCGGTCTATGGGGACTACGATGTGGACGGCATTACCTCCACCTGCCTTGTGACGGACTATCTCCGTTTCAAGGGATTGGACTGCAAGGCGTACATACCGGACAGGGCCGAGGAGGGCTACGGGCTCAACTGCGCCGCGCTGGATGTGCTCCATGCCCAGGGCGTAAGCCTGCTCATCACCGTGGACTGCGGTATAACCGCCGTCAGCGAGGCGGAATATGCCGGCAAGCTCGGCATGGACATGATAATAACCGACCACCACGAGTGCCCGGCAGGAGCGCTGCCCGGCGCCGTGGCTGTAATAGACTGCAAGCAGGATGGGGATAATTACCCCAACAAGGAGCTTGCGGGCGTGGGAGTCGCGCTGAAGCTCGTCTGCGCCTGCGAGGGCGGCAGCAGCGAAATGCTCTCCCGCTATGCGGACCTTGTGGCTGTGGGCACAGTGGCGGACGTTATGCCGCTGGTGGACGAAAACCGATATCTGGTGCGGCTGGGCCTGAAAAAGCTTCAAGACAGCCCACGCCCCGGTATTGCCGCCATGCTCAGAGAGTCCTCCGTGGACCCCAAAAAGCTCTCCGCCGCCACCATAGGCTTCAGTCTGGCCCCACGGCTCAACGCCGCCGGCAGGCTGGGTCAGGCAGAGAGCGCGGAGCGGCTATTGATGTGCAGCGACGAGAAATACGCCGCGGTGCTGGCAGCGGAGCTGTGCGAGATGAACCGCCGCCGCCAGAACATTGAGACCGAGATATGGCAGGAGGCCAGCGCGCTCATAACAGATAAAACACCCGACGCGCCCATAGTGCTGGCCAGTGACAAATGGCATCAGGGCGTTATCGGTATCGCCGCCTCCCGTCTGGCGGAGCAGTACTCCCTGCCGGCCGTTATGATATGTCTCAACGGCGACCATGGGAAAGGCTCCTGCCGCAGTTACGGGGGCTTTAACCTGTTTGAGGCCCTGTCCGCCTGTTCGGAGCATCTTATGGGCTTCGGCGGCCACGCGCTGGCCGCGGGGCTGAACATCCGCAGCGACAAGCTGGATGACTTCCGGGAGGCGCTGGCGGAATATTACCGGGCGAACCGGCCGGAGCCTCAGCCGGAGGTCCAATGCGACCTGCTGATAAACGACGCGGAGCTGCTGACCATTGACAACGTCCGCTCCCTGAACCTGCTTGAGCCCTTTGGCAACGCGAATCCAAAGCCAGTCATGTGTCTCAGCGGCGTGGAACTGGAATGCGCCTCATCTGTGGGCGGCGGGAAACATCTGCGCCTTAGGATACGCCTGGGCAGCAGCCATTTTGACGGCATTTTTTTCTCCCACACCGCAAAGGAGCTGGGTATCCGCGAGAGGGACAGCATTGATCTGGCCTTTACACCGCAGATAAACGAGTTTCACGGCCACGTGGCCGTGCAGCTGCTGGTGTCTGCCGCCAGAAAGCACGACGGTGCGGAGCTTTGCAGCGCAATATTGGAAAATGACGGCAGCGCCCTGTGGGCCGCCGCGCCCTATTGCCCGGACAGGACGGATTTTGTGCGTATCTGGCGGGGCCTGGACGCCGATTTCCGAACGGCGGAGGACGCGGAGGGGCTTATCGCCCAGTGTCCGGAGGGCATGGAGCCGGAGCGCTTCTGCCTGTGTCTTATGGCGCTGCTGGAGACAGGGCTTTTGAAAAGCGCCGACGGGCGCGTCTATGGAGCAGTCTGCGCCAGCATAGACGGCAAAGCCGATCTGGAAAACACCGAAATAATCAAAACGCTCCGCGCCGTCTGAGGCGGCGCGGAACAGCCCGCCCGCAGCGGCTGATATTGTGGGATAACCATTCGGGGGACAGCATATGTCTGAAAGCGAAATAAAACAAAATACTCCCCTTGACCCGGACGCCATGTATGAGCAGCTGGAGGAGAAGATCAAGCTCTCAGGCCACCAGATGGACCTGGGGCGCATCCGCGCTGCCTATGAGATGGCGAAGATGGCCCATTCCGGGCAAAAGCGCCGGGACGGTTCGCCCTATGTGACCCACTGCGTGGCGGCGGCGGACATCTCCGTGGATATGGGTCTGGACGAGGACTCTATAATCGCGGCCCTGCTGCACGATGTGATAGAGGACACCTACCTGACCCACGCGGATATCGCCCGCCAGTTCGGAGAGCCGGTGGCGGATATCGTTGAGGGCGTCACAAAGCTGACGCGGGTCCAGTACACCAGCAAGGAAGACGAGCAGATGGAGAACCTGCGCAAGATGCTCATGGCCATGGCCAAGGACATCCGCGTCATCCTTATAAAAATAGCCGACCGGCTGCACAATATGCGGACCAT
>CAYFSB010000202.1:3399-3716 GCA_964345655.1 uncultured Oscillospiraceae bacterium | reverse complement strand
CCTTGTGTCCAGATATCGCCGGTAGGCGTCTTCAATCTCTCCGTCCTCAAAGCTCACGCTGTCAATGGTGGTGGTAAAGGTGGTGTGGCGGCAGTGATCAGACCAGTAGGTATCTATCATGCGTATCTCGGTGATGGTTGGCTCCCGCTGCTCGGAGATAAAGTACTCCTGACAGAAGGCGATATCGTCCAGATCCATGGCGAGACCGTACTTTCCTATGAAAGATTCCAGACCTTCACGGCTGAGAGCGCAAAAGCCTGCCAGAGTTTCAACGGTAAGAGGGATGTCATAGTTTGTTTTGAGAGTTTCCGGTTTGC
>CAYFSB010000202.1:0-3389 GCA_964345655.1 uncultured Oscillospiraceae bacterium | reverse complement strand
ATGTCGGCCTCGCGGGCCTCCACCGGGTTGATGACGTATTTTTTTATCTCTGCTATCTGGGATTTTGACAGAGCGCCGTAAAGCAGATACACCTTTGCGGTGCGTACCTCAGGCCGCTGGGATTTGGATATTATCTGTATACACTGAGCGGCGGAGTCCGCCCGCTGGTCAAACTGTCCCGGCAGATATTCAACCGCGAAAGCCACGGCCCCTTTGCTGTCCAGCTCCCGGCTCACCGTATCCAGCTGGGGTTCAGACAGCACGGTCTTCACCGCATAGTCAAAAAGCTCCGGGGAGATGTTCTCCACATCGTAGCGGTTTACTATGCGCAGGGCTGACAGACCATCAATACGCAGAAAGCTGAGTATGTCGTCTCTGAGACTTTTGGCCTCCTGCGCCAGTTCTTTTTTCTTTTCAACGTATATCCGGTATACCATGGTCATGTCTCCTCCCCGAATGCTTTCAGCGCCCTCGCGCCGATGTCCCGGCGAAAATACCGGTTTTCAAAGCTCACCTTGTCCGTCAGCTCATAGGCTGCGGCGACGGCTTCTTTGAGATTGGGGCGCACGGCGGTGACGCCAAGCACCCGGCCGCCTCCGGTGACGAGGACCCCGTCCTCCCGGAGCTTTGCCCCGGCCACATAGGTGTAGGGCCGCGCGTCAGGCTCAATATGCAGCTTAAAGCCGGTGTCGTACTTCTGAGGATAGCCCTTTGAGGCGGATATCACGCAGCAGGCGCTGCGTCCGCTGAATTTGACCGGAGTTTTATCCAGCGTGCCGTTGGTGACGGCCTGCATCACGGTGAGCAGGTCGCTCTCCAAAAGCGGCAGTACCACCTGAGTCTCCGGGTCCCCGAAGCGGCAGTTGTATTCTATCACCTTTGGCCCGCTTTTTGTGAGCATCAGCCCAAAATAAAGGCAGCCCTTAAATGCGCGGCCCTCGGCCTTCATTGCCCGAACAGTGGGCATAAAGATGGTCTCCATGCACTCGGCGGCAATGGCCTCGGTATAATAGGGGTTTGGGGCCACAGCGCCCATGCCGCCGGTGTTTAGCCCCCTGTCGCCGTCCATCGCCCGCTTGTGATCCATGGATGAGACCATGGGGACAAGGGTATCCCCGTCGGTAAACGACAAAACGGAGACCTCAGGCCCGGTGAGAAATTCCTCGATCACCACGCGGCTGCCACTTTTGCCGAACATGCCATCGCGCATCATGGACACCACCGCCTGCTCCGCCTCGTCTCTTGTCTCGGCGATAATGACGCCCTTGCCCAGAGCCAGCCCGTCGGCCTTCACAACAATTGGAAGCGGGGTGGAGGCAATGTATTGGAGCGCTTTGTCCGCGCTGTCAAAGGTCTCATAAGCAGCGGTGGGTATGCCGTATTTTTTCATAAGGTTTTTGGAAAAGACCTTGCTGCCTTCTATCTCCGCCGCGGCGGCGGTGGGGCCGAAGCAGGGGATGCCGCGCTCACTCAGCGCGTCCACCGCGCCCAGCACCAGCGGGTCGTCAGGGGCGACAACGGCGTAATCTATCCGCTGAGAGACAGCGAAGTTTACAATGGCGGTAATGTCCTTTGCGCCGATAGGCACGCACACGGCGTCGGCCGCTATGCCGCCGTTGCCGGGCAGAGCGTATATCTCCGTGATTTCAGGGTTTTCACTGAGCTTTTTTATAATTGCGTGTTCGCGGCCACCGCCGCCAACAACCATAAGCTTCATATAATTCTACCTCAATCAGTGATGGAACAGGCGCATTCCGGTAAAGCACATGACCATGCCGCAACTGTCGGCGGAGTCGATCACGTTGTCGTCTCTGATGCTGCCGCCCGGCTCCGCAATGTACTTAACGCCGCTCTTATAGGCGCGCTTCACATTGTCCCCAAAGGGGAAGAAGGCGTCGCTGCCGCAGGTAACGCCGGTCTGGGTAGCTATCCAGCGCTTTTTTTCCTCGGACGTGAGTATCTCAGGCTTCTCCTTGAAGACCTTCTGCCACTCGCCCTCGGATAGAACGTCCATATATTCGTCGGAGGTGTAGATGTCAATGGCGTTGTCCCGGTCAGGCCGGCGGATGCCGTCCACGAACTTAAGACCCAGCACCATTGGGTGCTGGCGCAGATACCAGTTGTCCGCCTTGGTTCCGGCAAGCCTGGTGCAGTGGATGCGGCTCTGCTGTCCGGCGCCTACGCCGATGGCCTGCCCGTCCTTCACATAGCAGACAGAGTTCGACTGGGTATACTTGAGGGTTATAAGCGCCACTATCATGTCTATCACTGCGGACTCCGGCAGGTTTTTCTCTTTCGTCACAATGTTTGAAAGCAGCTCCCGGTCAATTTTGAAGTTGTTGCGCCCCTGCTCAAAGGTGACGCCGAATACATCCTTGCGCTCAATGGCAGAAGGAATATAAGCTGGGTCTATCTGGACCACATTGTAGCTGCCCTTCTTCTTGGTCTTGAGTATCTCAAGAGCCTGGGCCGTGTAGGATGGAGCGATGACCCCGTCGGAGACCTCATCCTTAAGATACATGGCGGCGGCGACGTCGCACTCGTCGCTGAGCGCGGCCCAGTCGCCGTAGGAGCAGAGCCGGTCGGCACCTCTTGCCCGGATATAGGCGCAGGCGATGGGGGAGAGCTGTGCGTCCTTATCCACAAAGTATATGGTCCTGTCCACGTCGCTCAGCGGCAGACCCACGGCAGCGCCGGCGGGGGACACATGCTTGAAGGAGGCGGCGGAGGGGAGACCGGTGGCCTCTTTCAGCTCCTTTACAAGCTGCCAGGAGTTGAAGGCGTCCAGGAGATTTATGTAGCCCGGCTTGCCGTTTAATACGCATATGGGCAGCTCGCCTTTACTCATAAAGATTCGGGAGGGCTTTTGATTGGGATTGCAGCCGTATTTAAGTTCCAGCTCTTTCATGGCGCACCTCACTTGTTTTTATTTATCAGGCGCTCTTCAATATCGCCTGAAATAAGATCAACGTATCTCACATACAGGGAAATGCGGTTGTTTTCGTCAAGCCCTGTCCAAAGACTTTGGCTGAACTCATCAATGCTGTCGGGAATGAAGACCCGCTCCGGCTCACCCTGAAATGTGGGGATGGGGTCGCCATCGGTGACGTAGGTGTGTATAAAGTGGCCGAGACCCGGAAGAGCGGGGTAGTCAAAGGTGTAGCGGCAGCAGGCGGAGCCCTCGGCGTCGGCACTCTTGAGAATGCTCATTTCATATGTAAAGCCGTCGCCTTCAAAGATCAGAAGGCCGCTTATGCGGGGGGTGAGATTGGGCGCGTCCGGCTCAAACTCACGGGTGGACAGAGCCTGGGAAAAGCTCTTGCCTGCTTTAAGGGCCTCGTATATTGTGTCGGTCTGATTGCCGTTTGTGACGATGAGCTTATTGCCAA
>CAYFSB010000201.1:0-3719 GCA_964345655.1 uncultured Oscillospiraceae bacterium | reverse complement strand
TCCAAATATTGCCGTTTGCTCTTTACGTTGTAGACAACTTGCGAAGGTGACAGGTAACTGCCTTCTGCCTGCGGGCCGGTTTGTACCACAGTGCCTACGATGATGAGCGCATTCTCGCTGAAGAGTTGTTCCAAGAAATCAATGTCCTTGGTGGTGTAGGAGGTGCGCAGATGTTCTACGTAGTTCAGTATCATCCGGCGGCGTCCGGCATCTTCTTCCTCCAGCTTGCCGGACAGGACTTTGCTTGCTTCGGCGTAGAAAGGGTTATGCTTGCCGATTTCTTTCCAGCTATCTGTTGCGATGCGGCTTTGTGCAAGTGGGATGCTTTGTGGGGCAAGTTTCGGTTGCGGTACCGATGGCTTATCGGACATCTTTGGTGAGGCGGATATTCTTGTACCCTTTTCCTCCCTGCCTTTTTCTTGGCGGATGAATACCTGCGGAGATTCCTGCCTGGCTGTGGCTTCTTCGGCGATGAAGGCGTATCTGTTGCTGTCTTCCGGTTCACCCTTCCGGTTGATGAAAAAGGATTCTCCTTCTTCTCGTGCTACAGCCAGATTGCTGCTGTAATAGCATCCAACGGCATCATACCTGAAGTCACACAATAGTTTTCCTTCCTTTCCCGCCATAGCCCAGCGCTCTTTCGCTTTCAAGCCTATTCTGCCGTCTCCGGCAATGAATGCATTTTCGTAGTGTGCCGGAATCAGGACTTCTCCCATAGGATCTATGATTCCTGTCCCCGTGCTCGTCTGGAACACTGCCATTCCGTACTCAAAAGGATACGCTTCTTTCACTTCTTCGGGAAGGCTGAGGATGGATACGCCTTCTTCGTCAAGATAGCAGCATCGTCCGCTGTCGAGGTGTTTGTACATCAGGCGTCCGTTTGTGAAACGATGGCTCAGCATACTGTTGCTTTGTTGTATGGCCAGGCATACTTTGCCATTGGGAGCAATCAGTTGGTAACCGGTTTTTCCTTGCAGGTTGGTGATACCTACCAGTGCCCGGCCGTTGTAGAAGTCGTATGCCCGGTCGTAAAGCGGGGGAATGACTATGTTTCCTCGCGCGTCCATGTAGCCGTACTTTCCTTCGCGCGTGGCAATCAGGGCCAGGCCTTCACAGAAGTTATGTGCCAGCACGATGTCGTATTGGGGGTATTGTTCGGTAGAGGCCACGGTACGCGCTTGTTTGTCGATGAGGAGGATGGGCGATTGCGGGGTTTCTTGTGCCGGTGCCACCTCTTCGAAAAAGTGCCCTATGCAGGCAAAGCTGCGGGGGCTGACGGGCTGCTGCGGACTATGGATGCTATAGAGCAGATAGCGCCCCTTCCCGTCGGGCAGGCTGAACATGCCGCCCACTGTGGTAGTGGGTTGTTGTTCGAAAGTATTGGCGGGCACCAGTATGTGTCCGTCGGTGGAAATCAGTCCCCATTTTTCTCCGGGGTGAGCCTTGAAAGCCAGGGCATCCACGCAGTCCGGCCTGCGGTGGCAGGCGGCAAGCAATATCCAGGCAACAAGCAGGGGCAGGAAGATATGTTTCATGTATTGATGTCTTTTATGTGATGCAAAGATAATCTTTTATGTATTCAGTCAAACAAATTTAAAACCAGTACTTATTCAAAATGCCTTTCATACTCTCTCCATTGATAAAGAGGTTTGAAAGGCATTTTCCTTAACCAGTTGATGTGTGTATTGTTTATTCCCAGTTCTCGACTTCTCCTCCTATTTCTATCTTCACTTGTTCGGGATTCTTCGAAACGGCCAGTTGCACGGAGTGCTGGATGCCGGGTCTGAAGAGGAACTTGCTTTCGTAAAGGTAAGAAACGCCTTTCATGATGACTTCAACCAACGGCTGGCGGTTGTCGAGGCGTTGGGGCACTATGATGGCTGTGTACTTATGGCTTCCCAGGCTCTTCGCTCGCAGACTTCGGGTCGTGGCATAGGGGTTGCGCGTCACCACGCCCGCACTGAGGTCGATGGTGGCTTCGGGTACAGTGTTGTGTATATAAACTTCGGCATCTGTGGGCAGGTCTCCTTCGTAGTCTTCGCCCTTCACCAGCTTAATCATTATCCGGCTCATACGGTGGTGGAACTGCAAGGCAACCGGACTGGCGGTAGCTGTGACACTGGTCTTGTTTGCCCAGAGGAAGTCGCTGGCGGTGTAGCCTGCACCGTTTTGGTCGGTAGCTACGCTGAATGAGTAGTCGTTCACCGAGGCAACCGGTGTTGCGTAGGGATAGTAGGCGTAGATGTTGTAGGTGCCGTTATTCCAGTAGACGGGCTTTGCTGTGCTCCATTGGCTACCGTTGAAATTCAGGGCGGCGTTGTTCACGTAGTTGCCCGATGGCTCCAAGAGAGTATTCTTTTCGGTGATGAATAGTCCGATGCGGTCACCCTCTTCAAAGGCGGTGTCCGTAGCGCGGGTGATGGTCTGTTGCGAGGGATGCTGCACGCTGAAGGTCATTGCTTCCTTGCTGTCCGTCCGGTTGTCCGGTTCGGTGCTTTCACTGCATCCGGTCAGTGTAAGCAGTGCCATGAGGCAGGCTGCCGGAATGATATGTAGATTTCTGTCCATACAGTATTGTTTTTTAAGTTATTGTTTCTTTGAACTCTTATTTCAACGGGCTTCCCTTGTGTATCTGCGGCGGCATCTGGAATCCGCGTATGCTTGTCCCGGTGTAGGGTGTATCGCTGAAGCGGGTAACGGCTCCTGCGTCCAGTTTGTCGTTGGCTTTGAAGTCCTCGTAACTGTAAGTTTCGCCTGCATAGCGCTTGATGCGTTTCACGATGCTTTCACGGCTGATGGTGTTGTAGTAGGGAACATCATTGTTCATGCAACTGTTCTGTTCCGGGCGGAATACACCCCGGTTGTGCATGAATCCGCCTTCGAAGATGTCTACAAAGCTGTTGTACTTGTCGTCGAAGATGAGGTGGCTCCAAGGCACTTCGTGCATTTTGCCCGTGAGGGAGAGGTTGTCGTACCAGCCCAAAGCCTTGGCGTAGTTGAACTCACCCACGTGTCCGCAGCAAGTACAACTACAGAAATCGATGAATTCGTTGTGATAGATGTACTCGTCGCCCAGCTTGCCGAATCCGTGCCCACCTGATTCGTGTTGGATTACTCCTCGCGTGTCGAGCGGATAGCCGTAAGTGCTCATGGGGCAGAAGGCGATGGCGGAACCGTCGTCCCACATCTGGCAGATGCCGCCGTAGTCGGTGCTGTTGGGGGTGATGATGATAAGCGACTCGTTCAGGTTGTCATTGTTCACCGTCGGCATCTTCAAAGCATAGTTGAATACGGCCTTGTAGTCGCATCGCAATCCTACACCGCCTGTGAAAGTAGTCTCGAACTTGGCGTAGCGGATGGTGTTGATGGTACCGATGCCCGTTTCCGGTGATACGGCGATGGCAGTATATACGTTGAAGTAGTCGCGGTAAGTCTTGTATGGCTCTATGCCGAAGAAATGTTCCACTTGTTCCCGCATGGCGGCCATGTACTTGCCTTCACTGATGTCTTTTCCGTCGTAGCCGTCTCCCAAGAATACCAGGTTGATGCCTCCACGATTACCTTTCGTGGCTTTTTGCAACGTAATGATTTCGTCTTCGGCATATTGATAGTCATATTGGCTGACGGTGCATTTGTGTGTGTAGTCCTTGTTCTTCAATTTGAAGATAATCTCTCCGGTGCGCGGGGCAGCACCTTTTGTCATTGCCTTGATGGTCAGG
>CAYFSB010000200.1:2658-3722 GCA_964345655.1 uncultured Oscillospiraceae bacterium | reverse complement strand
TCCACACCACGCCGAACAGTCCCATCACGATGCTCATCACGCCGCCCATCAGCGTCGGCCCCCGGCCCGGCTTCACACTTTTCATCTCTCCCGCCCCCCGCACGTATTTTTCTCAGTATAGCACAGGTTTGCCGTGCGCGCCAACCGCGCTTTTCATTTTTACATAAACGTGGTATGCTGGGAGCAATCTTGCTTTCGGAGGCATTACCATGAGTTTGCTGATCACTGCGGCGCTGGTCCCCGCGATCGTGCTGATGTGCTATGTGTACAACAAGGACAAGATCGAAAAGGAGCCGTTCGGTCTGATTCTGCGCCTGTTTTTGTTCGGCGCGCTGAGCACGCTCGCGGCGATGGCGGGCGAGCTCGCGCTGACCTGGGTTCTCGACTTGTTCCTGCCTGCGTCCAGCCTGCTGTATGTCGCGATCGACAATTTTCTGGTCGTCGCGCTCACCGAGGAATTCTGCAAACGCTTTGTCGCCAAAAGCTGCACCTGGCGCAACCCCGCCTTCAATTTCCGATTCGACGCGATCGTCTATGCGGTCAGCGCCGCGCTTGGCTTCGCCGCGCTGGAAAACGTGCTCTATGTGCTCTCCTACGGCTTCGGAACCGCCCTGACCCGCGCGGTGCTCTCGGTGCCGCTGCACGGCTTCTGCGGCGTATTCACCGGTCTGTATCTCGGCCAGGCAAAGGCCTGCGAGATCGTCGGCAACCTGCGCGGCAAAAAAGCCGCGCTCGCCAAAAGCCTTTGGATTCCCGTGCTCATGCATGGCTTCTACGACTACTGCCTGTCCGTTGAGGGGTGGTATTACACGGTTCTCTTCCTCATTTTCGTGGTCGTGATGTACATCGTCTCGTTCCGCGCCATCAACAAATCGGCCCGGGAGGATTGCCCGCTCGCCGCCAACTGGAACGCCCCGTTTTACGCATACGGCCGCTCAGACTCCTATCCCATGCGCTGAGGCGTCAAATAAAGATTGACCGCCGCGCCCGGTTTTCCTCCCCCGCGCGCCCCGCGCCCGCCGCCTCGCGCAGCCCCCCGCGTCTGGTTCCCCCACGCCGCGCGC
>CAYFSB010000200.1:0-2648 GCA_964345655.1 uncultured Oscillospiraceae bacterium | reverse complement strand
CTGAGGCGTCAAATAAAGACCGCCGCGCCCGGCACACTGCGTCTGTTTCCCTCCCCCGCGCACTTCGCGCCTGTTTCTCGCGCCTGACGCCTCGCGCAGCACCCCGAGTCTGTTTCCCGCACGCCGCGCGCCGGTTTCTCCTCCCCCGCGCGCCTCGCGCCAGCCTCTCGCGCCCGACGCCCCGCGCCGTTTTTCCTCCCCCCGCGACGCCTCGCGCCAGCCTCTCTCGTGCCTGACGCCCCGCGCCGATTTTCCTCCCCCGCGCACTTCGCGCCCCCTCTCGCGCCCGACGGCTCCGCATCGGTTACCCTCCCCGCGAGCACCCCGCGCCCGCCGCCTTTCGCGGCGGGCGTTTGTTATGCACGCGCCGCCGAACAGCCGCATAACATGGGGTCGACAAGGAGGCGTTTTATATGAACACAATGGACCACACCCTGCGCTCCACCACCTTCCCGGCCTATCCCGGCACACCGCTTCGCCGCGGCAGCACGGGGGACGACGTCGCCGCCATGCAGTATTGCCTCGAAAGCATCCGCGTAAATCTCTACACCTCGCTCGGCGCGCTGACGGTCGACGGCATTTTCGGCCGCAAGACCGAAGCGACTGTTATGCAGTATCAGGCGATCAATGGCCTGACCGTCGACGGCGTGATCGGCCGCAATACATGGGACAGCATCGTCAACGACTATGCGAGCATTCCCGCGGCCGAACGCGAGGTCTATCCCGGCACCCCGCTCACGCGTGGCAGCTCCGGCCCCGCCGTTCTCCTCATGCAAACCAGGCTCAACCTCTGTGTTCCAGTCTATCCCGCGATCAACCTGCTGAACGCGGACGGCGTGTTTGGGCAGAACACCGCGAACGCCACGCGCCTGTTCCAAAAGCAGTTCGGCCTCACGCCCGACGAGGTCATCGGCGAGAATACCTGGGATAAGATCATCGATGTGAGCAACAGCGTCGCGACCGCCAACCACCAGGCCGTTCAGACGCGCTATGTCGGCCTCGTTTCGGTCGGCAGCACGGGCGACAGCGTCCGGTTCGTCCAGTCCTATATGAACCGCGTTGGCAGAGCGCACACGCCCAGCTTCCCGACAGTCACGGTCGACGGCATTTTCGGCAACGCGACCCGCGCGCTCGTTCTGGAGTTCCAGACCCGCTTTGGCCTGACGGCCGACGGCGTTGTCGGCAGCAACACATGGGCCCGGATGATCACCGAATTCAACCGCATCGTGTAAACCCTGAGGCAAAACAAAGACCCGCGCCGTTATCATGTACGGTGCGGGTCTTTTGCGCGTTTCACAGCGCGCGGGCTGCTTTTTTACGCGGCGGACTGCGCCGCAGCGTCGGTTCGGTAGGCGGAGGAGCCGCCGTACGGCTCGGTGAGCGGAATGTCGATCTCCGCGTCGGGGATCTGAATCGGCGCGTCGTTTTCCGTGCTGAAATAAATGTCGAGCGACGCGGGGTCTCCGAGCGACGCGTCGACGAAATTGTTTTGCAGCGTCGCGCGCACGCTGTCCAAAATGGTATAGACAAGCGAGGTCGCGTCGTACATGTGGAACTCCTCGATCTGCGGGTCGGGCGGGCCGGTGAAAATGGCGCTGGTCTTTGTGAAGGACACCGTCATGCCGCCCTTGCCGGTCGTGATTTCAGACGCGAGGTCGAGGTTCCATCCGGTCAGCGAGGCCATCTGCTCGATGAGCAGCTCGGGCGTCAGCTCGCCCTCATAGCTGATCTCATATTCCTTATAGCTGCCCTCCGCGCCGATATACAGCGTGGCGGTCTGCTTTTCGCCGTCCGCCGCCGCGTCGCCGCCCTGGCTGTCCGGCGTCTGCGTCTGCCCCTGCGTGTCGTCGGTTTGCGCACCGTCGTTCGGGTTGTTCCGCGCGCAGCCGGCCAGCAGCAGCAGGCAGAGTGCGAGCACAACCGCAAGTGTTTTTTTCATATGACTTCTCCTTACATTTAAATCGAACAGTATGAGTATCGCACCGCCGCTGTTCTTTTATGCAGCGGCGGCGCCGTTTTCTGAATCGCTCACTCTTGTTTTGTGGAATCTGTCTGTTTTTTTGTTGCACCCTTGTGAAATATTTTTGTTGTAATTCGCGCGGCGGGATGTTAAAATTTATATAAAATTTTTTATGTATTTGGAGGTGCGTCATGGCAGGAGAATTCGAAGAGCTATATCGCTACATGCGTCTGGCCCACTACAAAAAGCTGTTTTCCGCCATTCATGAGAAGTCGGGCAGCCTGACCGCGACCGAGGCTGCCTCCGTGGAGGTCATCTATCTGCTCGATCAGCCGACGGTCAACGAATTCGCGCGTTTCCTCGTGATTTCCCAGCCCAACGCGACCTATAGGATCAACGCGCTCGTCGAGAAGGGCTACGTGACCAAGGTGCCCTGCCAGGAGGACCGCAGGGAATGCCGTCTCGCGGTCACACAGAAATTTCTCAGCTATTACGAAAAGCAGCAGTCCGATCTTCGGGCCATCGCGGTCGGCCTCACGGAGGAGGACCGCGCCGCGCTGCGCAAGCTCGCGAACAACGCATCCAAGGCGGTGGCAAGCCAAAAGTCTTTCAACGATATATCCGACAACACGCAAACCGAAGCAAATTCAGATAAGAAAAGGAAAAAACATGGACATTTTCGCAAAGT
>CAYFSB010000199.1:0-3742 GCA_964345655.1 uncultured Oscillospiraceae bacterium | reverse complement strand
ATCATCTGCGGCTCTACCGCTTTGATCCAGCTGGTGGCAACCTGCCCGTGGATCAATCTGTCATCCACTCTTGCTAACACTATCGGCATGTGGTACCCTCCGTTCATAATTTAGCTATAATTATAGCAACAGTTTATATACATGATGTCAACAAAAAAATCCGCAGTTAGAGCTTTTTCGTAAGAAAGCGCCAACTGCGGGTTGTGTTATTTGTAAAATTAGCACAGTTATTCGTGCACTGATTGAATGAGTTTAAAATTATCCGTGCGGTAAATACAGCAGCCGCTGTTAAACGCGGTGCCGTTTGGCAGGTAGGCGACGCTGTATGTGCGCACGAGCGGCGTACCCACAGGCACCTGCAGCATCTCCGACAGCTTTTCATCGGCTGATACCGCGTCTATCCACTGGTCGGCACAATTAAACACGAAGCCGTAACGGCGCTCTATCAGTGCTAAAATTGAGCCGTAAGCGTCATCCTCCGTCAGCTCATCTATCAGCGGGTAGGGGAAATATGAATCCTCGTATGCAATAGGCAGGCCGTTTGCCAGCCGCAGCCGGTTCACATGCCACACCTTATGCCCCGGCAGGAGCTGAAGGTCCTCCATTTCCCTGTCTCCGGCAGACTCCAGCCGCACTCTCACATTGCTGGAGGAGGGCTGCAGGCCTCGTTTGCGCATCTCATCGCTGTATCCAAGGCCAAAGCGAAAACCCTCAAATCTTGACCTGCTGTTCACCACGGCGCCTTTTTTATATATACGGCTGAGATGGCCCTCCAGCACCAGTTCATCAATGGCCTTGCGCACAGTCATCCGCGAGGCGCCGTATTTTTCACCCAGCGTCGCCTCTGTATCTATAGATTGTCCGGGCATCAGCGCGCCTGTTTTGATCTGATTTAGGATATCGCCCTTTATTATATCGTTTTTATTCTCTGATTTCATTTAACTCACCTGTCACTTCCACGTACATGCTCAGTACAAACAAAATGTATATATAATATTTATAATATAAACTATTTTTTCAATTAAGGGAAGTCCCTGCTGGACGGGTTCTTATAAAATTTACAATATTCCCACGCCTTTGTTTTATGCGATTTTCCAGCATGTGCTGTTCCCGCCGCCATGTATTTTCATATACTGGTCTGAGGTGATGTTATGTCCTGTCCCGACCCCGTACCGGCAACCATTGGGGCGTTTGCCGCAGCGCTGGCCACAGAACTGAGCAGCGCGGAGCTGGCTGTTCTGGCAGCTTTTTTTACACAGCTTGGAGACAGTCTGGGCACAATACTGGCCAGACGCGCATTCTGTGATCCTGATTTATAAGCCGCAGCCCTGAGTTTTTTCTGGTCTCCCTGATTTGTGTATAGCCTTTTTGGCCCGCGGCATGCTATAATAACAAAATAGCCGCCGCCCGGACAACCACAACACCGGGCTGTATGCCGCGTATATTCCCAGCTATGGGATATTTCAAACAAAGCTTACCGGGAGAGAGATATATTTTGGATAAAGCAAGCAGAACAGAGCTGTTTGAGTCTGCGCCGATACCAACGGCGCTGGCAAAGCTCGCAATACCTACCATTATCAGCTCACTTGTGATGGTACTATACAACCTGGCCGATACATATTTTGTGGGAATGCTGAACAATCCCATACAAAACGCCGCTGTCACCCTGGCAGCGCCCCTGCTGCTGGCCTTCAACGCAGTAAACAATCTCTTTGGCGTGGGTTCCTCCAGCATGATGAGCCGGGCCATGGGCAGGCGGGATTTTGACACCGTGTCGCGCAGCTCATCCTTTGGCTTCTGGTGCGCCGTGTTCGGAGGACTTCTGCTCTCCGCCATCAGCATTATTTTTAAAAATCCGCTGCTGACCATGCTGGGCGCCGACGCTGACACCGTCTCTGCCACTGCCGCCTACATGAAGTGGACAGTATGCTGCGGCGCTGTCCCGTCCATACTCAATGTGGTGCTGGCATACATGGTTCGTGCCGAGGGGCGCACTTTTCAGGCCAGCATCGGCACAATGAGCGGCTGCCTTTTGAACATAATCCTCGACCCTATTTTTATTTTGCCCTGGGGACTGGACATGGGTGCCGCCGGGGCGGGACTGGCTACCTTCATATCCAACTGCGTGGCCTGCGGCTACTTCTTTGCCCTGCTCATTATAAAAAAGGACGAGACCTGCGTAAACCTGAATCCCCGGTATTTCTGCTTTCACCGGGCAATCGTGCTGGGTGTGCTGGGCGTAGGGCTGCCTGCGGCCATACAGAACCTGCTGAATGTTACGGGAATGACGGTGCTGAACAATTTTACCGCCGCCTTCGGCGCAGACGCGGTGGCGGCCATGGGCATAACCCAAAAGGTAAACATGGTGCCAATGTACATCGCAATGGGCTTTTCACAGGGTCTTATGCCTCTGGTGGGCTATACCTCCTCCAACGACATCCCAAGAATGAAGCAGGCCATCATATACGCGGTGAAGCTGATGGTGTTATTCATGACGGCGGTGAGCCTGGTCTATTATATTTTTGCCGGCAACGTAATACAGCTGTTTATGAAAAACACCGCGATAGTCAGCTACGGAACCAGCTTTTTACGGGGCTTTTGTCTGGCTCTGCCATTTCTGTGCATGGACTTTCTCGCCGTGGGCGTGTTTCAGGCTGTGGGCATGGGCGGCAAAGCGCTTTTGTTTGCGGTTATGCGCAAAGTTGTACTTGAGATCCCCGCCTTATTTATATTGAACCACTTTTTCCCGCTGTACGGCCTGGCTTACGCTCAGTTCTGTGCGGAGCTGGTGCTGGCCATTATGGCGGCGGTCATGCTCTCTGTACTTTTCAGGCAGCTTGACAGAGACCCGGCAAAGGCTCTGGGTGGGGCAGGCAGACGAAACGCTGAGGAGGATACACAATGACTGATAACGGAATATGGACGGTTTTTGCCGGCGTCGCCATACCGCTGGCCGGTACCACACTGGGTGCCGCCATGGTTTTCTTTATGAAAAAGGAGATGAGCGCTCTCCTGCAAAAAGCGCTGCTGGGCTTTGCCTCCGGCGTGATGATCGCGGCCTCGGTATGGTCGCTGCTCATCCCCGCCATTGAAATGGAGACCGCAGCAGGGGGAATTGCCTGGCTGCCCGCCGTAGCGGGTTTCCTTTTCGGCGTAGGCTTTCTCCTTGTGCTGGACAGCATTATCCCTCACCTGCATATAAACTCCGACTGTCCTGAGGGCAAGCCCTGCGGCCTTGGCAAATCGCTGATGCTTGTGCTGGCTGTGACGCTGCACAACATCCCTGAGGGTATGGCCGTTGGTGTGGTGCTGGCAGGCATGCTCTCCGGCGGAAGCGTTATAACCACCGCGGGCGCCTTTGCGCTGGCCATTGGCATAGCCATTCAGAATTTTCCTGAGGGCGCCATAATCTCCATGCCTCTGGTGAGTACGGAAATGAGCAAGGGCAAGGCCTTCAGATACGGCTTCCTGTCCGGGCTTGTGGAGCCGGTGGGCGCGATCGTCACCATTCTGCTCACATCGCTGGTGACCCCTGTTTTGCCATACATTCTCTCCTTTGCGGCCGGGGCAATGATCTATGTTGTAGTTGAGGAGCTGATACCTGAGGCCCAGGCCGGGGAGCACTCCAACATAGGCACAATTGGGGCGGCTCTTGGTTTTGCCCTGATGATGCTGCTGGATGTGGCGCTGGGATAAGCACATTACCTTAAAGTTTATAACATAATAATTCCGGCGTGCCGCA
>CAYFSB010000198.1:524-3744 GCA_964345655.1 uncultured Oscillospiraceae bacterium | reverse complement strand
TATGGACGGGTGTTTAAAGCCTCTGGGTGAGACCAGACGCCAGAGCCATGCTATGGACACCGGCACAAACTGGACCATGCCCATGACGCCGTAGTTGGGCGCCATAACCGTGGACGGGGGCATCCGCACGCCAAAGGAGCGGACATTGACCTCCTGAGGCTGATTGCCGGGGACAATGTTCTCTATCATATCCCGCGGTATGATCACGCGGGGATTGGTGCAGCGCTTGCCGTTGGACTCCAGCACATGCTCCCAGATAAGGCAGGTAGCGCCGGGGGTGCCGTCCATGTTGAAAAACTCAAGCGGCTCACTGGGATGAATGCTTATACGCTCATAGGTGGGGCTGTTGCCATAGTAGTTGTCCCCGTCCATGCGCAGAAACCAGCCGTCCTCCGCGTCCGCTATCACAAGACGCCCGGAGTCGTTCTGGGTGTCCTTGTGGGCCATTACCATGTCGTCGGCGATGGGGTGTATCTTACAGGTCTCGCCAAAGGTCAGGTAGTACTTTTCACCGCTGACCGTGTGGGTGCCCATGAGGATCTTTCCGTCCTCCTCCTTGTGCACCTCCTCCAGCATCTCACTCTTACCGCCGCCGGAGGCACCCTCGTGCATGAAGACCACCTCATTTTCATAGGGGGACTCCAGAGTTGCCGCGGAGGCATGGTTGGTTATCCAGCCCTCATTCTCGCCGATGTCCAGAAGGATGGAGAACACGCCCTTCTTTGCAGAGGGGCCGGGATACAGGTTATATGAGAACACCTCGTGGAGAGATTCACTGCGGTTATGCACGACCACCTGTTTCCCGTCAAAATGGGTATGGCGGAAGGGCGGCGCAACATAGATGATAGCACGAGGCTTATAGTTCTTCTGAACGTCAAAAATGCTCACAAAGCCCTGCATGTTTGCCAGCGACAGGGCGAAAAAGGCGGCGTTCATGGGGCATATCATAGGGCTGTCGTAGCCATAGTGCTTCCCGCCCGCTTTAAACGGCAGAATAATAAGCTGCTGGGTGGCCAGCCAGTCCATGGTCTCCTGCTTGAGCTTTGAGAAATCGTAACCGTAGACATCCTTAAAGCGCGGTTTGTCTGTGGGCAGTTCGTCTCCAATGCGCATGCAGTCCGGGTCACGGCGGCGCATATAGTCCTCCATGAAGTTGACCACAGGGCCGTTCTTGCAGCGGATGACCTCAGCCTCCTTGTATATTCCCTTTCCGGGAAGAGAATAGCTGACGTCGTATCTGGAACTGTGTGTGGGGCCGAAACACATCTCAAGCAGCTGCTCCTTGGTCTCCGGATAGCAGAGGCAGCGGCTCTTTTTAAGTGTGGCGGTCACATCCTTCGGCAGAACAAATCTGTCAAAATATGAGTCTGTAAACATGTAATTGTTCCCTCTTCCCTTTAGATATGCAATCTGTTAATTTTTTAATATTCTATCATAAATGCCCAATTTCTTCAACGAACAAAAGTAACTGAAAATCTGCCCCCCGCGGCAAGCTTGTTCTGCCCCGATATGTACATTTTTCACAATACTCATAAAATTGGTGGGATTGAGCATGTTATATTTACTAAAATATTATTCTCCGGTGCATAGTTTTTATTTATGCTGCCGCACAAGCGCCGAGATAATTACGGCAATGGAGACAAGGCACATTATGAGCATATACAGCTTGGAGACATTGCTGGTCAGAAATGCCATAAGCGGATTGAAGCCGTCAAGTATTATAAGCACAACCAGTCCCAGCAGCATTGCCACAGCAAGATGCGGCAGAAAAGCACGCAAAAATTTCATATTGTATTATCCTTTTATCATTATATTCCGGAACAGGCGCTCCGGTCTTTTCCCGGCGTAAAATGCCGGACGTAGTCGCTGACCGGGTGTAAAAGACGGCCCCACAGATTTTTTTGAATTATAATCCCCTTCCCCGGCAAGTGTCAATCAGTCTTGAAATTTTGCGCAATTTGGACTAAACTCATAAGAAAAAGGGGGATAAAAGCATGACCAGCTATAAATTATGCCTGTGTTATGACGGCAGCCGCTATCGGGGCTGGCAGAAACAGGGCAACACATCCGGCACTTTACAGGAAAAGCTTGAGACGCTGTTGAGCCGTCTTCTGGAGCAGGATATAGAGCTTGCGGCCAGTGGGCGCACGGACGCCGGAGTACATGCGCGCATGCAGGTATGCTCCTTTCGCGCCGAGACCGACAAGAGATGTGAGGAGCTGCTGGCGCTCATCCGCCGCCACCTGCCCGATGATATAGGCGCCATCTCTCTTGAACCGGCGCCCGCACGTTTTCATGCCAGGCTCAACTGTGTGGAGAAGACCTATATGTATCAGATATGGAACAGCGATATGCCCAATGTGTTCAGGCGAAAATACATGTACGCTTATCCCGGGCGGCTGGATCTTGACGCCATGAACCGGGCCGCGGCACTTCTATGCGGCCGGCACGATTTCTCGGCCTTCTGCTCAAACCGCAACATGAAAAAATCTGCTGTGCGTGATCTGAAGAGCATAGAGATCAGCGTCATCGGGGAGGAACTGCGGATTTCTCTCACTGGGGACGGATTTTTATACAATATGGTGCGGATAATTGTGGGCACCCTGCTGGAGGTAGGCGCGGGCGACAGAGACTACGCCGACATGGAAAAAATACTGCTCTCCCTATGCAGAGAAAATGCCGGCCCCACCGCACCCGCTCTGGGGCTCACGCTCTGGGATGTGCGCTACTGAGCGCATAAAATAAACAGGCCTCAGCCTGTTTTTGGTATTGACAGAGCAGGTGAATATTGTTAGAATGAGTCGTCTCAATTAGATAGGAGTTTATCCGAAGCAAGATAACGACCGCTGCCGTTCACGGCAGCCAAGGCCAGACGGACAGCCGGGTCGAATGCCGATTAACCGCAGTGCGGTGGCAACTTCTGTTGCCTTATTGATTGAGTTAGAAGCTCAAGTTTTATAAGTTGGTAACTATAAACCAGTGCTTGCAAAGCATACAAACTTGTGAAATGGTCAATAAGAGTAGTAAAAGTAATCTTTGCTATATAGACTCTAAACCCATTGGGATCATCGCGTCCGCAGTCTGCGGGTGCGTGGTTTGATTTATCAAGGTGACGTATGCAGCGTGCATATGTCATCTTTTTTTTCGCTTTTTGCAATAATATGGGGGTTAGGGTATGAAGAAGATTATAGAGCTGAAAAACGTGACCAAGTCCTTTGAC
>CAYFSB010000198.1:0-514 GCA_964345655.1 uncultured Oscillospiraceae bacterium | reverse complement strand
GGTGAAGTTGTTCTGGACAGCATAGACCTTGACATCTACGACAATGAATTTCTCACGCTTCTGGGTCCTTCCGGCTGCGGCAAAACAACTACTCTGCGGCTTATAGGCGGCTTTGAGAGCGCAGACAAGGGCGATATAATTTTCATGGGTGAGAACATCAATGACGTGCCTCCGTACAAGAGGAACGTAAACACCGTTTTCCAGCGCTACGCCCTGTTCCCCCACTTAAATGTATATGAAAACATTGCCTTTCCCCTGAGGGAAAAGCGTGTGGCCAGGGCAGAGATAGACGCAAGCGTCAGGGAAATACTCGCGCTTGTGGCGCTGACAGGCTTTGAACACAGAAGCGTAACCAGTCTCTCCGGCGGGCAGCAGCAGCGTGTGGCCATCGCCAGAGCGCTCATAAGCAAGCCCAAGGTGCTGCTTCTGGACGAGCCTCTGGCGGCTATTGACATGAAGATGCGCAAGGACATGCAGCAGGAGCTGAAGAAGATCCAGAAGGCCACAGGTATAA
>CAYFSB010000197.1:0-3752 GCA_964345655.1 uncultured Oscillospiraceae bacterium | reverse complement strand
AGATATACTGCGAGGATATGTCGCCGGGCAACTCATAGTCCCCGGCCGTCAGCCTCCCGCTGCAAAGCAGCAGATTGCCCTGCCTTTCCAGCTCCATGCCTTTTTCCATAAGCCGGTCATCCAACGGCGAGAGTGGCCTCTCCGGAAGCCTTCCATCCATATGAAATACCGCCTTTGCGCCCAGCACTCCCACAAGCGGCAGCAGAAAGCGAAGCGTTGACCCGCTCTCACCGCAGTATAGCTGCCTGGTATCGCCGCCCGGCAGATCTGCAATTGGCGCTACTCGCAGCTTGCCCTGTCCCTGCCGGTCTATCCCGGCGCCCAGCGCCTGAAGGCAGGATATTGTGGCGACAATGTCTCTGGAAATTCCGCCGCAGCTTATCTCTGTCTCACGCTCCCCAAGCGCAGCGCAGATAAGCAGCCTGTGAGCCTGGGATTTTGAGGCTGGAATATGCACTTTTCCGCTCCGCTCTCCCGGCGCCGTCTCAACTGTCATCGGATACCTCCGGCTATAAGCCAGTCTCTGAGCTCTTCCATGGGCACAGGCTCGATGCGGCAGCGGCCTATCTTTTCCGGCAGGATAAGATTTACAGCGCCGCCCTGCATCTTTTTATCAGAGTAAATTGCCGCGTATATGTCCTCCAGCGGGTACTCCACCCGCTCCGGCAGGCCGTATAGCGCAAGCAGTTTAATCAGCTCACTGAGCGTATCGCCGCCGCAGACGCCCATTTTCACAGCGGCCCTTGTTGCGACCGCCATGCCCGCCGCCACTGCCTGACCGTGAAGCACCTTAAATCCGCTGCATTTTTCCACAGCGTGGCCGACGGTATGACCCAGGTTCAAAAGCCTCCGGCGGCCGGTGTCAAACTCGTCTTCCATTACAATATCCCGCTTCATGGATATACAGGTACTTATTACGTGGACAAGCTGGTCTTTGACCGGGGTCTCCCTTATGCCGTAAAACAGCTCCGGGTTTCCAAGAACGCCGTATTTTATCACCTCGGCACAACCGCATCTGTACTCCGCCTCCGGCAGAGTATCAAGCGTGTCCGTATCGCATATCACAAGAGACGGCTGATAGAAGCAGCCTACCTGATTTTTGCCGCTGGGCAGGTTAACCGCGGTCTTGCCGCCCACTGAGGAATCCACCGCTGCCAGCAGCGTTGTGGGTATCTGTATGAAGGCCATACCCCGCTGATAGGTCGCGGCCGCAAAGCCCGTCAGATCCCCCGTGACACCTCCGCCCAGCGCCACCAGCACATCGCTGCGGCTGAACCGGTTTTCCGACAGGCGGTTTAAAATCAGTTCGTAGTTTTCAAGACTCTTTGAGCCTTCCCCGTGGGGCAGTACAAGGCTATGCGTCTCAAGCCTCGCCGCCATCAGCGACTGTACAAGTCTCGGCGCATACAGAGGATATACATTATCCCCGGAAATTATCAGCGCTTTTTTTGCGCTGACAGCCTTCGCTATCAGCTCCCCGGAAGAATCCAAGATTGCGCTGTCAATAAGCACATCATAGTCTCTGGAGGCGGAAATATGCAGCATTGTCAATGTCCGTCCACCTCCTCCTTCAGTCTTCTGCCCTCATCCAACAGCCGCGTAAGCTCCGGCATATCCTGCGCGGCCAGAGCTGCCCTGTACTGCATAAGGTTTTCCGTAATTGTGTCCAGCTCCCGCATGAGGTTATCTCTGTTTTCCATAAAAAGCTCCGCCCACATCTGTGGGTTGAGCCAGGCCACACGGGTCATGTCCTTATAGCTGCCGGCTGAAAATCCCTTATGAAGCCCGGCAGTGGGACTTTTGATATAGGCGTTGGAGACCACATGGGCAAGCTGTGAGGTAAAGGCTATCATCTCGTCGTGCTTTTCGGCGGTGGTCACGGAGATGAACCCAAAGCCCGCAGGGTCAAGCAGCTCTTTAACCCGGCTCAACAACTCGATATCGTCATATACGGGCGGCACGATCACCATGGGCGCGCCTTTGTACATGTCGGCTCTGGCGTATTTTAAACCGGAATAATGTGTGCCCGCCATGGGATGTCCCCCAAGATAGGTAAATCCGAATTCCTCAGCCAGAGGAAAACCCGCGGCACATACCACACGCTTTGTACCGCAGCAGTCGATAACAACAGGCTTTGCGCCGATGTACGGCGCCATTTTACGGAGATATTCTATAGCCGCCTCCGGGTACAGGCAGATAAGCACAATGTCGCATTGTGAGATATTCTCCTCCGTCAGTTCCCCGTCCACGGCCCCGCTCATAACGGCAAAATCGTATACTGACCTGCCTCTGTTATGGGCAAGTACTCTGTGGCCGTCCTCGTGGTACGCCTTTGCAAAGGAGCCGCCGACAAGCCCCAGACCAACTATCCCCGCCGTCATGGCGCAATTACCTTCCGTATACTCTGCACCTTCACCGCGAGCTCTGCGTATTCCTCAGGCCGCAGGGACTGGGCTCCGTCGCACAGAGCGTGCATAGGGTCGTTATGCACCTCGATTATCAGTCCGTCCGCACCGCATGCCGTTCCAGCCAGCGCCATGGGAGACACAAGGCGGGCAATCCCCGTGGCATGGCTTGGGTCTACTATGACCGGCAGATGGGTCAGCTCATGTAGCATCGGCACCGCCGACAGATCCAGGGTGTTTCTGGTGTAATCGCTGAATGTGCGTATGCCCCGTTCGCAGAGGATGACCCTCTCATTGCCGCTGGCCATAATGTATTCCGCGCTCATCAGCAGCTCCTTGAGCGTATTGGCAAGCCCACGCTTTAAAAGGATGGGCTTGTTCACCTTACCAAGCTCCCGGAGCAGGTCAAAGTTCTGCATATTTCTCGCTCCGACCTGCAACATGTCCACATCTTCAAACAGCGGCAGATCCACAACGCTCATGATTTCCGTCACGAAAGGCAGTCCGGTCTCCTGCCTCGCTATCTTCAAAAGGTCTATCCCTGTTGCCTTAAGGCCGGGAAAATCGTATGGCGATGTGCGGGGCTTAAAAGCGCCGCCGCGGAGCATGTCGGCCCCCGCCGCCTTCACGGCTTTTGCAACTGTGATTATCTGATCCTCCGTCTCCACAGAGCAGGGCCCAGCTATCATGCAGAAATGTCCTCCGCCTATCTTAACCTGGCCCACTTCCACTGTCATATCGTCAGGGTGGAATTTTCGATTGCAGCATTTAAACGGCTCAGACACGCGCTTTACGGCGCTGACTATATCAAGGCTGGCAATTAGCTCCGCGTCAACGTGGCTGGTGTCTCCGATAATACCAAGCACCGTCTGATACTCCCCGACCGAAATGTGTATGCGCAGGCCAAGATTTTCAAGCCAGGCAATAAGCTGATCCCGTTTTTCCGGGGCAACTCCGTTTTTCAGAATGACAATCATTTTTTATTTCCTCCAATTATTGAGCGATGGCCGGGATTCACTCCCGTCCGATTTTTCGCCTGTGCGCGGCAAAAAAAATACCGCACAGGCGTAACCTGTGCAGCAATGTAAGCATATCCTATAAGCCTATTTTTGCACCACAAATTACCCTACTACGAAACCATAGTAAAGTAATAATAATATGCTGCAAAAGTAAAGTTCTTCATTGTTGCTCTCCAAAAAATGAACTCTTTAACAGGCCTACAACCATGTGACTAATATAGCCGCTTCCCGGCGACATGTCAAGGCCAAATTTATACAAAAATCTGTTTTATTCCTCCCGCAATATACGGGCACTATTCACCAAGATACTCCCGCAGCATCTCTACAG
>CAYFSB010000196.1:1034-3767 GCA_964345655.1 uncultured Oscillospiraceae bacterium | reverse complement strand
GGCTGGCGGGACAGATACCACTGCGGCTACGATGTGGTGGAACTCTGCGAGGGGGAGTACAAGGGGCAGCGCTGCACAAGAGAGATTTTTGATAAGGTGCGCCGGGAATTCCCACAGTGTATGACGGTGTGCTATGTTATGAAGGACTCTGACGTGGACCTTGCCTTTCAGCATCCCAATGTGATGCTTGCAAGCGATGGGATATTCAGCCACGGTCAGGGGCATCCAAGAGCTGCCGGAGCCTTTCCGAGGCTGATCGCTGAGTTTGTGCGGCCGGGAAAACTGAGCCTGTACGATGCCGTCCGCCGTATGACCGCCATGCCGGCCAACAAGCTTGGTCTAAGCTTAAAGGGCAGACTAAACGCAGGCGCGGATGCGGATGTGGTGATTTTTGATGCGGATAAAATTGCGGACTGCGCCAGCTTTACCGAACCTGCGCTGCATCCCAAAGGCATCGAAATGGTGCTTATAGGCGGTGAAACTGCCGCTGAGAACGGAGTAATAGTACGGCACGATCTGGGCCGGGCTATAAGAAAATAAGTAAAATAAAAAATAAAGGAGAATATCAATGGAATACGGTTTTTGGTCGGTTATACCGCCGCTGCTTACCATAATACTGGCGCTTGTAACCAGGAACGTCTTTGTCTCCCTTATCATGGGCATTTTTGTGGGCTCGATGATAATCAGCGGGTGGAACATATTTGAGGGCATAAATGCCACCTTCTACAGCTTTATCCACACCTTTGAGAGTAACGGCAATACCATTGTGATAATATCCTTCCTGCTCATCGGCGCGCTTATCTATCTCATAGAGAAGTCCGGCGGCATTGAGGGCTTTACCGAAGTGATGATAAAAAAGCGCACGCTTATTAAGTCAAAGCGGGGCGCGAATATCTTCACATGGATTCTGGGCATTATAATTTTCACCTCAGGCTCTCTCAGCTGCATGGTCACCGGCAGCGTCTCCCGCCCCTTTAACGACGCGCTGAAGGTACCGCATGAGAAGTCGGCACTTATTATCCACGCCACATCCACGCCCTGGTGCGTGCTGTTTCCGCTGAGCGGCTGGCTTGCGGCCCTGACCGGGTATCTGACCTCCGGCGGCGTAGCTGAGGACGTGGCGATCTCCACACTGCTCCAGTCCATCTTCCTGAATTTCTACTGCATCCTGGCCGTTGTCGGCACCCTGGCTGTGGCACTATTCAACATAAATATTGGCCCAATGAAGAAGGCCGAGGCCCGCGCCGCCGAGACCGGTGAGTTGGATGAACCGGGCCACGGCAGCGCAGCTGCGGCGGACGCAGGCCCGCTCTCCAATGTGAAGCCCAGAGCGGCGAACATGTTCGTACCAATGAGTGTGCTTATAGTGACCATTCTGGCGGTGCTGACCATAACCGGCAACGGAAATCCCACGCAGGGTGCGGGAATGCAGAGCCTGCTATGGGGCTGCATACTGGCGGTGCTGGTGATGTGCGTCATGTGCGTTGCCCAGAAGATATTTACCGTTGAGAAGGTCATCAGCGAGATGTTCAAGGGCATGGGCAGTATGCTGTCCGTGGCCGCCATCCTGCTTTTCGGCTTTACAATGGGTTCGCTGGTTAAGTCTCTTGACACAGGCAATTATCTGACATCCGTGTTCGTGGGCATCTTGTCTCCGGCTCTGCTGCCGGCGCTGTCCTTCCTGCTGTGCATGCTGCTGTCCTTCTCCACGGGAACCTCCATGGGAACCATGGCCATCATGTCGGTCATTTGCTGCCCCATGGCAATAAACATGGGCATCAATATCCCTCTGGTGGCAGGTGCGGTCTTTGGCGGCTCCATATTCGGAGACCACTGCTCGCCCATATCTGATACCACTATCATGTCATGTGCAACCAGCGGCTGCGATATTATTGACCATGTGAAGACTCAGATACCATACGCCGCAATCTATGCAGCGGTGTCGCTGGTGCTGTATGTCATTCTTGGTTTTGTAATGTGATTTTAAAGAGAGAAGATTTAATATCTGATGATATGTGACAACATAGGCCTGTCCGGCAGCGGACGTCTGCTGTTTGCCGGACAGGACGCCGCAGAGCTTGCGCGGGAATACGGGACGCCGCTGTACCTGATGGACGAGGACAGAATAAGGCAAAACTGCCGGATGTATACCGGCGTATTCAGAAAATATTTCAGTAAGGGCTCTATGCCGCTCTACGCCAGCAAGGCCTGCTCTTTTTCCTATATATACCGGATAATGAGTGAAGAGGGGATGGGTATAGACCTGGTTTCCGCCGGGGAGATTGCCACAGCGCTCAGAGGCGGCTTTGACCTGGGGAGAGCCTGCTTTCACGGCAGCAACAAGACCGATTTTGAGATACGCTACGCCATGGAAAACCATATGGGCTGCTTTGTGGTGGACTGTGCGGAAGAGCTTCTGGCAATTGAGGCCGTGGCTGAACAACTGAATATGACCCAGAGAATACTGCTGCGCCTGACGCCGGGGATCGACACACACACCTACGAGGCCATAAGTACCGGCAAGGTGGACTCCAAATTCGGCAGCGCCATTGAGACCGGACAGGCGGAGCAGATAACGCTGATGGCGCTTAAACAGAGGCACATTGAGCTGGCCGGTTTCCACTGTCATGTTGGCTCTCAGGTTTTTGAGGAAGATGTGTTCGAGCGCTCTGCAGCGGTCATGCTAAAATTTATGGCGCATATGAAAGAAAAACACGGATACTCAGCCCGGCA
>CAYFSB010000196.1:0-1024 GCA_964345655.1 uncultured Oscillospiraceae bacterium | reverse complement strand
AGCTGGATCTGGGCGGAGGCTACGGCGTCAGATACACGGAGAACGACAAAAATATAGACATCGGTAAAAAGATCGCATCTGTGGCGGCGGTAACAGAAGAGCTGTGCGGCAGATACGGTCTTGATATGCCTGATATATTTATGGAGCCGGGCCGAAGCATCGTGGCCGACGCGGGCATGACACTTTACACGGTGGGTTCCGTGAAACGGATACCGGGATATAAAAACTACGTGTCTGTGGACGGGGGCATGACGGATAATCCACGCTATGCGCTCTACGGCGCCGAGTACAGCTGCCTGCTTGCCAATAAGGCCACCGAGACGCCGGACTTCCGCTGCTCTCTTGTGGGGCGCTGCTGTGAAAGCGGCGATATCATCCAGCCGGATATATTGCTGCCGGGCAGCGTATGCCGGGGAGATATCGCAGTGGTATGCACTACGGGCGCCTATAACTACTCAATGGCTTCAAATTATAACCGAGTGCCGCGGCCCCCGGTGGTGATGCTGCGGGGCGGAAAGAGCTTTACAGCCGTCAGGCGGGAATCGCTGGAGGATCTGTACCTCAACGATGTGGACATTTGAAAAAAGATCGATTTAAAACTATGATAAAAAAGGCTGTCATCCTGCGGTGAACTGCACCCCAATCGTTATTTACAGTATGTTATACTGTAAATAACGATTGGGGTGTTTTTTATGTCAAAGGGAATTCCAACATATATTTGTCTAACTTTTTGGGGTCACTTCAGCGCAAGCAAAGGATGACATGTTTTTTTGTTTTGCCGCAGCCGTTCTCCTTTTGCTTTACTCCTTAAAGAAGTATTACACACAGGCTGAGGATCTGGACGATCTGATATCCATAGGCACCATTGGGCTGATAAAGGGCATAAATACCTACCGCGCAGACAAGGGCGTTCGCCTCGCCACATATGCCAGCCGCTGTATAGAAAATGCTATGCTAACGCAACGGAAGAAACGGCGGTTGAGGTGGAAAACCATGAACCTTTTGGGGCAAAATGGTCTATGTT
>CAYFSB010000195.1:0-3767 GCA_964345655.1 uncultured Oscillospiraceae bacterium | reverse complement strand
TCCTTCCAGGAGACCACAAAGGTGCTCACCGATGCCGCCATTAAGGGCAAGGTGGACCATCTTGTCGGTCTTAAGGAGAATGTCATTATCGGTAAGCTTATCCCCGCAGGCTCCGGACTGAGCGTGTACCGGGACTTTGAGGAGGAGACTGACGAGACCATCTCCGAGGTACCTGAGGAATATGTGGACCTGACCGCTCTTGTGAGCAAGACCAACGCGATTTGATTTTTCCGTAATATTCCACCCTGAAGCTGCCTTTTTCCGACAAAAACGGCAGCTTCAGGGAAAAATTATTTAAATTTATTAGCCAAAAATTCTTGACTAAATTTGTGTAATATGCTAAAATCAACAATCGCATGGGTGTAATTGCGCCCATATTGCGGCTGTTGTTCCTATTTGATAAAAAGCCTTGGCGAGCTGAGGTTTTTTATATATTTAATCAGTGAAGAAAGGAGGAACACAATGCCCACTTTTAACCAGCTGGTGAGAAAAGGCAGAGAAAAAGTTACCTACAAGTCCACCTCTCCCGCAATGCAGAAGGGTCTGAACACCCTGAAAAACAGAGAGACTGATTTGATGGCTCCTCAGAAGAGAGGCGTCTGCACCGCAGTTCGTACCTCTACCCCTAAGAAGCCTAACTCCGCTCTGCGTAAGATCGCCCGTGTCCGTCTGACTAACGGATATGAAGTCACGGCTTACATTCCCGGCATCGGCCATAACCTGCAGGAGCACTCTGTGGTTATGATTCGCGGCGGTCGTGTAAAGGACCTTCCTGGTGTACGTTACCATATCATCCGCGGTACTCTGGATGCACAGGGTGTCAGCGGCCGTATGCAGGCCCGCTCCAAGTACGGCGCCAAGAGACCCAAAGCTGCAAAGAAGAAGTAATTTCAACCGCAGCGGCAAATTTTGCCCTGTTGTTTATCTATATAGTGTGGATAGACCTCAGGGCGCAACGGACGCAAAAGTTGCGTTTGAGTACCTTTGATCCCATTTTATAATGAAGGAGGGAAGCAACGTGCCCAGAAGAGGTAATGTTCCCAAAAGAGAAATTTTGCCTGATCCTATGTATAACAGCGTGCTGGTGACCAAACTCATCAACGGCGTTATGCTTGACGGCAAGAAAGGTGTTGCTCAGAAAGTCGTATACGACGCTTTCGACATCATCAAGGAAAAGACCGGTAAGGAGCCCCTTGATGCTTTTACCGAGGCTATGAACAACATCATGCCCGCACTGGAGGTCAAGGCCCGCCGTGTTGGCGGCGCCACCTATCAGGTGCCTATTGAAGTAAGACCCGCCCGTCGTCAGACACTGGCACTGCGCTGGCTCGTGGACTACTCCCGCAAACGCGGTGAGAAGACCATGAAAGAGCGCCTTGCAGGCGAGATCATGGACGCATGCAACAATCTTGGTGCTGCTGTAAAGAAGCGCGAGGATATGCACAAAAACGCGGAAGCCAACAAAGCTTTTGCTCATTTCAGATGGTAATCCGCTCAGGAGAAATACATGCCCAGAAAATATTCACTTGAAAAAACGAGAAATATCGGAATCATGGCTCACATTGACGCGGGCAAGACTACGACTACAGAGCGTATTCTTTTCTACACCGGCGTCAACTACAAACTCGGTGAGACCCATGAGGGGACAGCCACCATGGACTGGATGGAGCAGGAGCAGGAGAGAGGCATAACCATCACCTCTGCTGCCACCACCTGTTTTTGGCGCGATACCCGCATCAACATCATCGACACGCCGGGTCACGTGGACTTTACCGCAGAGGTTGAGCGCTCCCTGAGAGTGCTGGACGGCTGTGTTACGGTCCTCTGTGCCAAAGGCGGAGTTGAGCCCCAGTCCGAAACTGTCTGGAGACAGGCTGACCATTATCATGTCCCCCGCATGATCTATGTCAACAAGATGGACATCATGGGGGCGGACTTCTTCCATGTACTTGATATGGTACATGACAGACTCAAATGCAATGCCGTTCCAATCCAGCTGCCGATAGGCAAGGAAGACAGCTTTGAAGGTATAATCGATCTGGTGGATATGAATGCGCGTATCTATTGTGATGACCTCGGCAAGGACATGCGTACTGAGGAAATACCGGATGATTTGCGTGATCTTGCGCAGGAGTATCATGATAAGCTGCTGGAAGCGGTGTCCGACTTCGACGAAGAGATAATGGAAAAGTATCTTGAAGGCGAAGATGTCCCTGCGGACAAGGTCCGCGCCGCCATAAGAAGAGCTACGGTAGCTGTGAAGATGGTTCCGGTGACCTGCGGCACTTCCTATAAAAATAAAGGCGTACAAAAGCTGCTGGATGCGATAGTCGACTATATGCCTTCACCGCTGGATGTTCCGGACATTGAAGGTGTAAATCCCAAGACCGATGAGCCGGAGTCACGCGCTGTGAGCGATGATGCCCCCTTCTCTGCACTGGCATTTAAAATCATGACCGACCCCTATGTGGGAAGGCTCAGCTTCTTCCGCGTCTATTCAGGCGTTGCGGAGGCCGGCAAGACGGTTATGAATTCCACCAAGGGTCAGCGGGAGCGTCTCGGCCGCATTCTTTTTATGCACGCAAACCACAGAGAAGATATCCAGGAAGTCTATTCCGGCGATATCGCCGCTGCCGTGGGACTTAAAAATACCACCACAGGCGACACACTCTGCGATGAAAAGAACCAGATAATACTTGAGTCGATGGAATTCCCTGAGCCTGTTATCAGAGTGGCTATTGAGCCCAAGACCAAGGCAGGCCAGGAAAAAATGGCAATCAACCTGCAAAAGCTGGCAGAGGAAGACCCTACCTTCAAGACCTACACGGACGAGGAGACGGGTCAGACCATAATAGCCGGTATGGGTGAGCTGCATCTTGAAATAATCGTAGACAGGCTGCTGCGTGAGTTCAAGGTGGAGGCCAACGTGGGTAAGCCTCAGGTCTCTTACAAGGAGACCGTGAAGAAGTCCGCAACGGTTGACACCCGCTATGCACGGCAGACCGGCGGTAAGGGCCAGTTCGCCCATGTGAAGCTTATGATCGAACCCAATGAGACCGGCAAGGGCTATGAGTTCATCAATAAGGTCACAGGCGGCGCAATCCCCAAGGAGTTTATTCCCTGCGTCGATCAGGGTATCCAGGGTGCCATGCTCTCAGGAGTGCTGGCCGGATACCAGGTGGTTGATGTGAAGGTGACTCTGCTGGACGGCTCTTTCCATGAGGTAGACTCGTCTGAGATGGCGTTCAAGATATGCGGCAGTATGGCCTTCAAAGAGGCCTGCCAAAAGGCTGACCCCACACTTCTTGAGCCTATAATGAAGGTCGTTGTGACCGCGCCCGATGATTACATGGGCGACGTTATGGGCGATATCAATGCCAGACGCGGCCAGATTGTAGGCTCCGACATCAGAAACGGCGCCGCGATCATCGAGAGCAATGTCCCGCTGTCAACAATGTTCGGTTACGCAACCGATCTGCGCAGCAAGACCCAGGGGCGGGCTACCTACAGCATGGAGCCCAGCCACTTCGTGGAGCTGCCGAAGAATTTGCAGGAATCCCTTGTGAACAGTCGCACGGGTTTCAGTTATGGTAAATTATAATAAACAATTTTATATTTAGGAGGATATTCTAATGGCTAAACAGATGTACAACAGATCCAAGCCCCATGTAAATATCGGCACTATCGGCCACATTGACCACGGCAAGACCACTCTTACCGCCGCCATCACCAAGTATCTTGCCTTCCAGGGCAAGGCTCAGTTTGAA
>CAYFSB010000194.1:0-3783 GCA_964345655.1 uncultured Oscillospiraceae bacterium | reverse complement strand
AGACGATCAACAACCATAGGAATAAAGGTGAAAACCAGCAGAATTATCATTGACGGCGCTTGCATAAGGTGGGGCGCAAGGCGGTTAGAGAGCTTATAGCGTCTGCCGTCGGCCGCCAGGGTCTCCGCTCCGCCGCCTTTTGAGAAGGGGGTTTTTATTTTCATATCGTTTCCCCTCTGTCAGCGGCAGACGCTCTGGAGATACCTGTCGTAATCGGCCGTATCGCCCCGGCGGATGCGCTGCTCGTCCGCGCCGAAGAAGTACAGGTTTTTATCCTCCACATGGACAAACACCCGCTCCCCTACATTGAAGCCGGAATCCTCCAGCTTCACCATGATGGGCAGCTGCTCCTGCTGGAGCATAATCTTATAATGGGTTTCAGAGCCCATCATTTCGCGGGTGAGTATGGTGGCGGGGCGGTTATAGCCCTCGCCCTTCTTCTCCGCGCTGATACGCACATGCTCCGGCCGATAGCCCATAAAGAAGCTCTCCCCGGACACCTGCATCACGTTCATAGGCGGCATGCCGATGAAGCGGGCGGTGAAAATATTGTTGGGGTCTTTATATATGCGTTCAGGCGATGCCTCCTGCTGAATCTGACCCTTGTCCATGAGAATAATGGTGTCCGCCATGCTCATGGCCTCGGACTGGTCATGGGTGACGTAGACAAAGGTGGTTTTCAGACGATTGTGCAGCTCAATAAGCTCACTTCGCATGGCAACGCGGAGCTTTGCATCAAGGTTTGAAAGCGGCTCGTCCATCAGGAAAACGGAGGGTTCTTTCACCATGGCGCGGGCAAGAGCCACTCTTTGCCGCTGACCGCCGGAGAGCTGGGAGGGCTTTTTCTGCAAATACTCCGTCAGGCCTACCGTCGCCGCTACCTCTGCAATGCGCTGCTGGCGCTCCTTTTTGGGCACCTTGTTATTGATAAGCGCAAATTCGATGTTCCCTTCCACGGTCATGGTGGGATAAATGGCATAGTTCTGGAAAACCATGGCAATCCCCCGCTTGCTGGCGGGCACGTATGTCATATCTGCCCCATCAATCATTATCTGACCCGAGGTCTGAGGGCCAATGCCCGCAATCATCCGCAGCAAGGTGGTCTTTCCGCAGCCGGATGCGCCGACCAGCACGGTAAAGCTTCCGTCCTTTATGGTCAGGTCAAGATTCTCTACAACCTTCGTCTGCCCAAAGGATTTGCACACATTTTTAAAAACTATCTCGCCCATTTGAACCAAACACCTCTTTTTTTGCATTTTATCCGAAAATTATTACTTAATAAATTCGTTAACCAGCCGCTTGCCATAGTCCTTTTCAAGACCCAAATCGTGCAGCAGCTGCAAAAGCCCGGTTCGGTTGCGCAGCTCCTTGGCATAACGGCAGCCATCAATTACCTGCCCGGCATCCACAGCAATCTGGCTGGGAAAGGCGGGGGCATTCAGCCCCTCCAAAAGCGCCTCTATCTCCTCCGCCTTGGGCAAAGCGGAAATAAGCTGCATCAGCGCCTCCTGATGAGAAAGCACACCCTCCACCCGGGCCGCGCGGCAAGCGGGTGAGTTTTTGCCCGTTTCTTCCTCAAGCTCTATAACCGCAGGGGCCGCGGTTTTGTACACGCGGCGAATTTCTTCCGACCACTGTGCTTTATCAAACTGATAATCACCACCACAAAGCGCCGCCAGGTTCTCCTGCGCCAGCCACTCGTACAGCTTCAGGCAGATAACCGTGCCCACGCCCACCTTGGTGCCGTGGTATGCGCCATGATCGCCAAACTGCAAAAAGTGCATCTCCCAAAAGTGGGACAGATGGTGCTCGCTGCCGGAGGCAGGGCGGGAATTTCCGATATAGCTCATGGCGATGCCGGAAAGCACCAAGCCCTCCATCAGCTCCGTAATGCACTGCTCGTCCCGCCGGACTGCCAGCGTCTGAGCCGCATGGTGCACCTTTTCCACCGATTCCCTCACCATTTCCGCCACAAATTCGCAGTAATACTCGCCCGTCAGCAGGTTTGAAATTTTCCAATCCGCGAGGCAGACGTATTTACCCAGCACATCGCCCACACCGGCGGCTATTAAATCCATGGGTGCCTGCGCCATAACGCGCACATCGCCGATTATCGCCTTTGGCTCGTGGGAATTATATGTAACCTTTGCCCGCTTTGTCACCATCGCCGCCACGTTTGAGGCGTAGCCGTCCATTGAGGGTGCTGTTCCTATAATAAAGTAAGGAATGCCCAGCTTACAACTGACAAATCTGCCCAAATCATTCAGCGTGCCGCTGCCCACCGCCAGTATAAGCTGGCAATCGGGCGATATTGCTGTAATAATGCTGCCAATTGCCTTTTCATCGGGCAGCAAGTGAGCTGCCGGCAGGACGATTTTCGTAACCGCCCGCCCATCGCGGCAGGCAAGCTCCTCCACCCTGTCACCCAAGACCTGCTTGGTGTTTTCGTCCTCAATAATGCAAACGCGCCGATATGAGCTCTTTTTGAGCAATTCTGGAAGATTTTCCACCGCCCCCGGACCTATCAAAATATCCTCAATCCCGCAGCGATGTGTATGTCCGCAAGAACAATCTATGTCTTTTCCCAGATATTGCTGAAAATCCATATGTTTTCCCTCCAAAAAGCACAGTAATGCCATACTGTATTTCTATTTTATTGTATAATAAAATAAAAAACTTTTTTAAAAAAGGTCTGGTGCTTCTTTTGAAAATAAACTATAATACCCTGCAGAAGCGAGCGCAAATGAGCAGCATTTTTTGCTCATATCGTCAAAATTGTAATTGTTTTGAAAATATATTTGCGGAGGATTGAGCATGGACAGAGATTCGAGACTTGCAGACATCATGGCCATATTGCAAAAGAAGCAGAGCGTCACCGTGGAGTATCTGGCGAACAAGATATACACCAGCCCCTCCACCATCCGGCGGGACATTGCCACTTTGGAGGCGCAGGGCTACGTGCGCCGCTTCCACGGGGGCGCGGCACTCACCAATCACCCCACCGCCGCCCTGCCCATTGAGTACCGTGTGCAGGACATGGCGGCCCAGAAGCGGCAAATCGGCCTTGCAGCTGCCAAGCTTATTGCCAATGGGGACACGATTTTCATTGACTCCTCTTCCACCGCTGCCGCCATAATTCCACATTTGGGGCGGTATGAGAAGCTGAAAGTCGTCACCAACAGCGCCCTGTCGCTGGAGTCACTTCAGCAGCTTGATTTGGAAATATACGTTATCGGCGGGCAGCTTCTGCGGAAATCCAGCGCATTTGTAGGGGCTTATGCTACAGAAATGCTCTCTCATTTTCATATAGACAAGATGTTTTTTTCCACCGCCTCACTGTCTGCGGACGGGATGCTTTGCAATAATACCGAGGCGGAGAATCACCTGCGTCTGTGCGCGCTGGAAAACTCGACGGAGGCGTATTTTTTGGTGGACAGCAGCAAAATCGGCATTTACTCCATGCTGCACCTGTGCCATCTGCGGGATCTGACCGGCGTAATATCCGATGCCGACCTGCCCTCCATCATCCCGTGGGAGACCGACTATCCCAAGTTTTACTCGGCGAAGGAATAATGGACGCAAAAAAGCGAGAAGTGAAAACTTCTCGCTTTTTTGGAGCTGTTACCCGGATTCGAACCGGGGACCTCATCCTTACCAAATATATTTTGGCTGTTTTTGCTTGTCGTTCCTTGTGGGCATTTATTGGTTCAAAGCATTGCAGTCACTACATTTTCTTTTAATTAGTGCCGTAGCTTGTCGAGCCTTGATTTTCCTGTTTGGTGA
>CAYFSB010000193.1:0-3788 GCA_964345655.1 uncultured Oscillospiraceae bacterium | reverse complement strand
ATTCCGCGTCCATCCTCCAGTCCATAAGAAACTACGACTACAGCGAAAAGGTCTTTGAGCGTGAGCCGGAGGTGCTCAGTACCGTGGAATCCGCCGAGTATAACTGGGCGGCGGTACACGAGGGCATGTACGAGGTGCTGCACAACTGGGAGAACAACTCCAAGAACGTGGAGATATGGATCGACTGCGCCTGGGATGTGGCCGGCAAGACCGGAACCGCCCAGAAGGGCGAGAACATTACAAACGACGGTATTTTTATGTGCTACGCCCCCTATGACGACCCTGAGGTGGCCATTGCGATAGTGGTTGAGCGAGGCGGCTCCGGTGCAGCCGTGCAGTTTATCGCCCGCCAGATAATGGATGCCTATATCAACATCCGCGGCTACAGCGATACCTCGGAATCGGAAATGTCACTTTTAAAATAATTGTATTGAAGTTTGAAAAAACAGCGTTTATAATAAACTGAAAATGGTTCAAGGCGATTAAAGAAACGGAGAAGAGTATGAATATTGCATTGATGGCACATGACAGGAAGAAAGAGCTCATGGTACAGTTTTGTATCGCCTACTGCGGTATACTGGCTGAACATTCACTGTGCGCTACTCATGTGACGGGCAAACTCGTATCCGAGGCCACGGGTCTGCCTATAACTCTGTATCTGCATGCTGACCAGGGCGGAGCACAGCAGATAGGGGCGCGCATATCCTTTAACGAGATAGACCTGGTGCTGTTCTTCTGCGACCCGGCCAACCCCAAGGGCTTTGTCGATATAAACAAGATAGAGCGCCTGTGCGACCAGTATCAGATTCCCTTCGCCACCAATGCCGCCACGGCGGAGGTGCTTGTGCAGGGCCTGCGCCGGGGCGATCTGGACTGGCGAAATATTGTAAACCCCCAGAAGAGATAATTATCGAAATAAATAGCGGCGGCGCGGCGGATTATTGCCGCGCCACATGCTGTTATAGTGCAAAAAACCATGCCGCCGACAATCACGCCGGGCGGTGGAAAGGACAGACGATATGGCAAAGGTTGCCCCACGCACCCTGTCAGGCTTTATGGAGCTGCTGCCGGACCAGCAGATGAAGATGGAGCGCATGATGGAGGTGCTGAAAAACAGCTATTCCGTGTACGGCTTTACGCCGCTGGACACTCCCGTTATTGAGTCGGCCCAGGTGCTTTTGGCCAAGGGCGGCGGCGAGACTGAAAAACAGGTCTATCGCTTTACCAAGGGCGACAGCGACCTTGCGCTGCGCTTTGACCTGACGGTGCCTCTGGCAAAATATGTCTCCGCCCATTCTGCGGAGCTCAGTTTCCCATTCCGCCGCTATCAGATAGGCAAGGTATACCGGGGCGAACGGGCACAGCGGGGACGCTTCCGGGAGTTTTACCAGGCGGATATCGACATTATCGGCGACGGGAAGCTGGATATTATAAACGAGGCGGAGATACCCGCTATCATCTATACCACCTTTACAAAGCTTGGCATACACAAGTTTAAGATCAAGGTGAATAACCGCAAGATACTCAACGGCTTTTACTCCATGAACGGCATGAGCGAGAAGGCCGGAGAGATAATGCGCACCGTGGACAAGATAGATAAGATCGGCGCCGAAAACGTCAGGCAGCTGCTTATTGACCAGGTGAAGATGCTGCCCTGCAAGGCGGAAAATGTGCTGGATTTCATGGCCATCACGGGCACCAACCGGGAGGTAATCGACCGGCTGAACTGTTACCGGGGCATGGACGAGACCTTTGACAGGGGACTGGACGAGCTTGCGGCAGTCACAAGATACCTGGCGGACTTCGGCGTGCCGGAGGAGAATTTCGCGGTGGATCTGACAATTGCAAGAGGCCTTGACTACTATACCGGCACAGTATATGAGACCGAGATGACCGAGCACCCGGAGATAGGCTCCGTCTGCTCCGGCGGACGCTATGACAATCTGGCCGAGTATTATACGGATAAGCAGCTCCCCGGCGTGGGGATCTCCATAGGTCTTACAAGGCTTTTCTATGTCCTGCAGGAGCAGGGCCTCCTGTCTGAGGAGATGATAAGCGCTCCCTGCGACGCGCTGGTCATCCCGATGGCGGAGGATATGGGCTATGCGGTGTCCGCCGCCACGGCTCTCCGGGCCGCCGGCGTTCGCACGCAGATATACGGCGAGCAGAAAAAGTTCAAGGCGAAGATGAGCTATGCGGACAAGCTGAAGGTGCCGTATGTGCTGCTTGCAGGCGAGGATGAGATAAAAGAGCGGGTGATGTCCGTAAAGGATATGCAGACCGGTGAGCAGCAGAAGCTGGGCTTTGACGAGGCCGCCGGATTTATCGCCGCCCAGGTGGAGAAGAGAAACAGCGGCGCTGTAATAAAAGAGCAGTGAAATAATCTTGAGAGAATAGAGAGTAACAGGAGGCCAATATGTTTCAGTCCCGTACACATACCTGTAATGAGCTCCGCATCGGGAATGCGGGGGAGAGAGTAAAGATCGCCGGCTGGATGGAGAATGTCCGCGAGGTGGGCAGTAACTTTGCCTTTGTGGTGGTGCGCGATTTTTACGGCACGACCCAGGTGGTCATTGAGAGCGAGGACATGATGAATGTCGTCAAGGCCATCAACAAGGAATCGACAATATCTGTAGAGGGCGTGGTCCGTGAGCGGGCCAGCAAGAACCCAAAGCTACCCACCGGAGATGTGGAGATAGTGCCGGACAAAATAGAGGTTCTGGGCAAGTGCCGCTATAATGAGCTGCCCTTTGAAATTAACCGCAGCCGGGACGCGGACGAGACCCAGAGACTCAAATACCGCTATCTGGACCTGAGAAACCCCGCCGTAAAGCAGAATATAATACTGCGCTGCAATGTGGTCTCCGCCCTGCGCCAGGCCATGACAGAGCACGGCTTTCTGGAGATAACCACACCCATACTCACAGCGTCCTCTCCGGAGGGCGCAAGGGACTATCTGGTCCCCGCCAGAAAGCATCCGGGCAAGTTCTATGCGCTGCCGCAGGCCCCTCAGCAGTTTAAGCAGCTGCTGATGACCTCAGGCTTTGACAGGTATTTTCAGATAGCCCCCTGCTTCAGAGACGAGGACGCCAGAGGCGACCGGTCTCCCGGCGAGTTTTACCAGCTGGATATGGAGATGGCCTTTGCCACCCAGGACGACGTATTTGCCGTGCTGGAGGATGTGCTGCCCCCGATATTCGCAAAGTACGGAAAATATGACATAGCCTCTTCCGCCCCGTTTACACGCATCCCCTATCTGGAGGCTATGGAGAAGTACGGCTCCGATAAGCCGGACCTGCGCATAGACCTTGTGGTGGAGGATATAACCGAGCTTACCCGCGGCACGGACTTCGGGCCCTTTGCCGACGGCAGCACGGTGAAAGCGATAGTTGTAAACGGCTGCGACATGACACGCAAAAATATAGACAAGCTCTGCGCCGATGTGGAGGTGCAGGCGGGCTGCAAGCCCTTCTGGTTCAAGCTGGACGAGAACGGCGAGCTTGCGGGCGGCGTTGCAAAGTTCCTCTCAGATCGCAGGGATGCTCTCACGGAGAAGCTCTCTCTCAGACCCGGCTGCCTTGTGGGTATCGCCGCCGGCAAAAAGGAGCTGGCCCAGAAGACCGCCGGTGTCATGCGCAAGAT
Organism: uncultured Oscillospiraceae bacterium; assembly: GCA_964345655.1. GTDB lineage: Bacteria > Bacillota > Clostridia > Oscillospirales > Oscillospiraceae > Limivicinus. The sequence goes on along the minus strand of CAYFSB010000193.1, from coordinate 146 downwards.
GCTGGGCGCCGCTGTGCCCGGCCATATGGATAAAGAGCGCTATGAGTTTTGCTGGATAGTGGACTTCCCAATGTACGAGATAGGCGAGGAGTCCGGCGAGCTGGAGTTCTGCCACAATCCGTTCTCCATGCCCTCAGGCGGCCTGG
>CAYFSB010000192.1:0-3789 GCA_964345655.1 uncultured Oscillospiraceae bacterium | reverse complement strand
TGTCTGCCTGCTAGTCGTCATCCGGGAGAATGGGGGAACCGTTGTAATTTTTATACATCGGTGTCCCCTCCTCCAGCTTAAGTCCGTAACAGGACAGATGCTCCGGGTGCAGCTCCACCACCTTGGCCAGAGTATCCGCCCAGTCGCCTTTTGTCTGGCTGGGCAGCCCGTATATGAGATCCAGACTCACATTGTCAAAGCCCGCTCTGCGTGCGTCTACCACGGCTTTCTTGGCCTGCTGGAAATTGTGCCTGCGGCCGATGAGCTTCAAAAGATTGTTGTCTGAGGCCTGCACCCCCAGGGACAGGCGGGTCACACCCTCCTGGCGCAGCAGCTTCATGGCGTTGAGGCTTATACTGTCGGGGTTGCACTCCACAGTTACCTCCGCGTCCAGCCGCAGGTTTCCGTTGAGCTTAATGGTATTTAATATCTCAACTATCCTGTCCGCCCCGTAAAAGCTGGGTGTGCCTCCGCCGAAATATACAGTGTCCACCTCGTAGTTCTTTATGGCCTGCGCAGACTCCTCCAGATGTGCGATAAGCGCCTTTTGGTAGTCCGGCATCAGATGGTCGCAGCCGGCAAGCGAATAGAAATCGCAATAGCTGCACTTACTGGCGCAGAACGGTATATGGATGTATATTCCCAGCCGTTTTTTCATCTGTCTATAATCTCCAGAAAATTTGATTGGGGGCAGTGCCCCGCGTCTTTGGCAGTCTCAGAAAAGCTCACTTACAAGCTCGGTAAAGTCTGCCGGGTCTTCCACCTCAAGGCCTGCCATCAGCTCTGCCAGAGAGTTGAGGACCTTGGAGAGCTTTGCCGCCTTGTCCCTGTCGTTTTCATAGGCATCCTTCAGGGCCTGAAACGCCCTGTGTTCCGGGTTCAGCTCCAGCACTCTGGCAGCTCTCACCTTGCGCATCTCCTCGCTGGGGCCGTGCCGGAAATACTTCTCCATTTCCAGCGTGACGCCGCCCTCGGTGGTCATGCAGCAGGGCAGAGACGCAAGCTTTCTCGACAGCTTCACATTTGCCACACCCTCGCCTACAGAATCTTTGACGAAAGTGAGGATGTCTTTGTTCTCAAGCTCCCGCTCTTCGGCCGCTTTTTTCTCCTCATCGGTCTCAAAGCCCAGATCGTCGGTCACGACATTGCAGAAGCTCTTGCCGTCATGATCTCTCAGCGCCTCCAGCACCATCTCATCCAACGGGCTTGAAAGATATATCAGCTCATATCCCCTCTTGCGCACTTCCTCGCACTGGGGCAGGCTCATGGCGTGCTTTACAGAGTCTGATGAGGCATAGTATATCGCCTTCTGGCTCTCAGGCATCTTTTCCACATACTCCCTGAGACTCAGCTGGTGATCCTCAGAACTGTAGAATATGAGCAGATCCTTCAGGAAATCTTTGTATCTGCCGTACTCATCGCAGACGCCACACTTGAGGTGTACTCCAAAATTCTTGAAAAACTCCTCGTATTTGGGCCTGTCGTCCCGCATAAGCTTTTCCAGCTCGCCCTTTATCCTCTTTTCCAGATTCTGGCCGATAATGCGCAGCTGTCTGTCATGCTGCAAAAGCTCTCTTGATATGTTCAGCGACAGATCGGGTGAGTCCACCACACCCTTGATAAAGTCGAAATACTCATGCACCAGCTTGTCGCATTTCTCCATTATCATAACTCCATTGGAGTAGAGAGTTATCCCTCCCTTATTGTCGCCCGAAAAGGCGTTTTCATTCTCCTCGCCGGGCACAAAAAGCAGGGCTTTATATGATACCGCACCCTCGGCGCTGACGCGCACCAGAGCGCAGGGGTCCTTTCTGTCATGGTTTTTCTCTTTATAAAAGGCAATGCAGTCGTCGTCGGTAACCTCGCTCTTGCTGCGCTGCCATATAGGCACCATGCTGTTAATGGTCTCATTCTCGGTGACCATACGGTAGTCGTATTTAGGCTTGCCGTCATCTGTGGTCTCGCCGGTCTCAACGCGCTCCTGATGCTCTATATCCATCTTTATGGGCCAGCGCACATAGTCGGAGTATTTTTTCACCAGCGCCTTCAGCTTCCAGGTCTCAAGATATGTGCCGTAAAGCTCGTCTTCGGTGTCCGGCTTTATATTCATTATGACGTCTGTGCCTACCGTCTCCTTGTCACAGGCTGTGACGGTGTAACCGTCGGCGCCACGGCTCTGCCACTTTACGCCCTCATCGCTGCCGTATTTTCGGCTTATGACAGTGACCTCATCCGACACCATAAACGCGGAGTAAAAGCCCACGCCGAACTGCCCGATAATTGCCAGATCCTCGCCTTCGGCCTTGCTCTCGTCCATCTCTCCCTTGAAAATATATGAGCCGCTTTTGGCGATGACACCCAGATTGCTCTCCGCCTCTTCCTGGCTCATACCTATGCCGTTATCCCGCACGGTTATCGTGCGCGCCTCTTTGTCCACAATAATGTCGATTTTATAATCGGATCTTGCGAGGCCTACCTTGTCGTCGGTGAGGGACAGATAGCACAGCTTGTCTATCGCGTCGGAAGCGTTGGATATTATCTCGCGCAGGAAAATTTCCTTGTTGGTATATATGGAATTAATCATCAAATCCAGCAGCCGCTTTGATTCTGCCTTGAATTGTTTCTTACCCATCGTTAAAAAACCTCCAAATATTTATTCAGTAATAATAGATTATAACACATTTCCCGCTAATTTCAACAACTGCAGCAGTTCTTATTAATTATTTATATTTGCACTTCACCATGAATTATATTTTACATATCAATGCTATTACGTTGACTTTTTAACAACAAGCTGTTAGAATAATGATGAGCATTTATTACATTTAACGATATTAGATTAAGGAAGTGGTTCTATGCAGCTTACACCTGAGCAGCAGGCACTGCTCAACGGCGAAAAGGGCGAAGTCATGGCCAAGGTTGTAAAGACTCTGGTTATGTTTGGCGACGCTTTTGGCGCTGAACGCATGGTGCCTGTCACAAGCAAATACGGACACACCGTTATCAGCTATGGACTCAACGCTCTTTCCCCGGTTTTTGACCTGTTTGACCAGCTCATTGACGCAGGGCTCACCGATGGGCAGAAGTTCACTGCCGACCCCAGACCACTTGACAAAAATGTTCACTCCGCTTTCATCGAGGACATAGTATTTAAAAAACTTATGTATTCCCAGCAGGATCGTTTTGAAAAGCAGCTTCGCAAGCTGGGCATCACAAGCGACGATGATTTCAGCTGCACCTGTTATGTGGACCAGATGGGAAACAAGCCCCAGAAGGGCGATGTTCTGTCCTGGGCAGAGTCCTCTGCCGTTGTCTACGCCAACTCTGTCCTTGGCGCCCGCTGCAACCGCAACTCCGGCATTCTGGAGCTGATGGGCTCCGTGGCCGGCTTTGTGCCTGAATTCGGCCTGCTCACCGACGAAGGCCGCAAGGCCACATGGGTGGTTGAGCTCAAGTGCGAGAAGAAGCCGGATGCGCAGCTTCTGGGTTCTGCAATCGGCATGAAGGTCATGGAAGAAGTCCCCTATGTAAAGGGTCTGGACAAGTGGATAGGCACTGAGCTCAGCGACGATGCCTGCACCTATCTTAAGGACTTCGGTGCGGCCACCGCCTCCAACGGCGCAAAAAAGGGCACCATCGTGGGCAAGGGCGTCATCAACAACCAGATGACCAACCGTCTGATGGCCAAGATGGAAAAGGCCGGCATCCCGACCCACTTTGTTGAAGAGCTCAGCGAGCGCGACACGCTCGTCAAGAAGGTCTCCATCGTCCCGTTGGAGGTCATCACCC
>CAYFSB010000191.1:0-3856 GCA_964345655.1 uncultured Oscillospiraceae bacterium | reverse complement strand
TGGGCTTTGACTATCTGCGTGACAACATGGCTCTGTACAAGGAGAACATGGTGCAGCGGGGCCACGCCTTTGCCATTGTGGATGAGGTGGACTCCATACTGATTGATGAGGCCAGGACCCCGCTTATTATATCCGGTCAGGGTGAAGAGAGCACAGACCTCTACCGGAAGGCGGACGATTTTGTCGCCCGGCTCAAAAAGCTTGTATACGCCTCCGTGGACGAGAAGGAGGAGGAGAGCGAGGATCTGGACGCGGACTATGTGGTGGATGAAAAGGCCAAGACAGCCACGCTGACAGCCCGCGGTATAGAGAAGGCGGAAAGAGCCTTCGGCCTTGAAAACCTTGCGGATATTGAAAATGCCACACTGAGCCACCATATAAATCAGGCGCTGAAGGCCCACGGCGTCATGAAGCGGGATATCGACTATATCATTAAAGACGGGGAGATCATCATAGTCGATGAGTTCACCGGCCGTCTTATGCTGGGCCGCCGCTATTCCGAGGGCCTGCATCAGGCTATTGAGGCCAAGGAGCACGTGGATGTCCAGCAAGAGAACAAGACTCTCGCTACAATCACCGTCCAGAACTATTTCCGGCTTTACGGCAAGCTCTCCGGCATGACCGGCACCGCCGCCACTGAGGCGGAGGAGTTCGAGGCCATATACAAGCTGGATATCATTGAGATACCTACCAACAAACCGGTTATACGCATTGATAACCCGGACGTGGTATATAAAAACGATGTGGGCAAGAACCATGCCATAGTGGAGCAGATAGTCCAGTGCCATGAGAAGGGACAGCCTGTTCTGGTGGGTACTGTGTCCATTGAGAAGAGTGAGTATATCTCCTCCCTGCTGAAAAGGCGGGGCATACCTCATACGGTGCTTAACGCCAAATATCACGAAAAAGAGGCGGAGATCGTGGCCCAGGCGGGCAAGCTGGGGGCTGTGACCATCGCCACCAACATGGCCGGCCGAGGCACAGACATCATGCTGGGCGGCAATGCGGAATTTATGGCGAAGACAGACCTGCGCAAGGCCGGGTTTGATGAGACGGTGATAAACGAGGCCACCGGCTACGCGGAGACTGAGGATGAGAATATCCTTGCCGCCAGAAAGCTGTTTGCCGAAAAACTGGAAGAGCATAAGACGGTGACCGGGGCTGAGGCTGAGAAAGTCAAGGCTGCGGGCGGCCTGTTCATTCTGGGCACAGAGCGGCACGAGGCCAGACGTATAGACAACCAGCTCCGCGGCCGGGCCGGACGGCAGGGAGACCCGGGAGAGAGCCGCTTCTTTCTGGCCATGACCGACGATATAATGCGCCTCTTCGGCTCTGAGCGCATCATGGGCATGATGGACACCCTGAAGCTTGAGGATGATACCCCGCTTGACAATAAGATGCTCTCCAATGCCATTGAGCAGGCCCAGAGAACTGTTGAAAGCCGCAACTTCCAGACCCGTAAGAGCGTGCTGGAGTATGACGACGTTATGAACCAGCAGCGCAATATCATCTATGACCAGCGTCGTAAGGTGCTGGACGGGGAGGACTTGCAGGATCAGATCCTGGGTATGCTGCGGGAGTTTGTCCAGTCGGTGGTGTCAGACGGCATGGGCGGTGTGCCTGCGGAAAATCAGGCGGAGCTTGACAAGGCACTGCAGCCTTTTGAGAAGCTGTTTATGCGCCGGGGCGGCATAAAGATAGAAGATTTTAACGGCAGAGCCGATGTCCACGCAGTGACCAGAGCCGCCACCGATATGGCGGAGCGGGTATATTCCGGTCGGGAGACAGCCTTCGGCCCCGGCCCCAACGGAGTACCGCTCATGCGTGAGCTGGAGCGGGTCATCATGCTGCGGGTCGTGGACGAATACTGGATGGATCACATTGACGCCATGAGCGAGCTGAAGCGGGGCATAGGGCTGAGAGGCTATGGCTCTGTTAAGCCGGTGGACGCATATAAGCAGGAGGGCTTCGACATGTTTGAGGCCATGGTACACGGCATCAGGGAGGAGACGGTGCGCCGCCTATTTACGGTGCAGGTGCGCCGGGAGCAGCCCATTGAGCGAAAGAGCGTGTCCAAAAACGCCGCCGCCAATGTGGGCGGAGAGCCTGTGAAAAAGCAGCCTGTAAAGAAAGCGCCCAGACCGGGCCGCAACGACCCCTGCCCCTGCGGAAAAATGAAGGCCGACGGCAGCCGCCGCCTCAAGTACAAAGAGTGCTGCGGAAGAAACGAGTAATGCAAAATCACAGCCAACGGCAAATATGTAAATAAGGATCAGATTATGGCATTTATTGAAAAACGCTCGGGAGAGCTTGTATACATGTGCTCCACACTTATCCCGGCAAGGCACGCCTTCACCACACGCTTCGGCGGTGTGAGCAGAGGTGACTTTGCCAGCCTGAATCTTGGCTCCAATCGGGGGGACGATGAGCAGGCGGTGAGAGAGAACTACCGCAGGGTCTGCGAGCTTATGGGTGCGGATATAGACGGCTGCGCCGTCACAAAGCAGGTGCACGAAAATGTTGTGCGCGTGGTGACACAGGCGGACAGGCATGTCTGCATGTCTCAGGTCCCCTATGAGGCAGACGGCATAGCCACAAATGTTAAGGATCTGCCCATAATGTGCTTTACGGCGGATTGTGTACCGGTGCTGCTGTGCGACGGGAGAAATTCTGTGGCGGCGGCGGTACACTGCGGCTGGCGAAGCTCGGTTGGGGATATTTTGGGCCAGGCCGTTGAAAAAATGCGCGCCCTGGGCGCGGAGACCGAGAATATCCACGCGGCTCTGGGCCCGGCCATAGGCCGCTGTTGCTTTGAGACGGACGACGATGTGCCAGAGGCCATAGAGCGGTATCTGGATGGAGATACCCAGGGACTGTTTGACAGATGCGGCGATGGGAAAACGCTGGTGGATCTGCGCATGGCAAATGCCAGACGGCTTATCCAGTTGGGTCTGGGGTACGAAAATATCGACATTTCTGACGAGTGTACCATGTGCAGCCACGATAAATACTGGTCCCACAGATATACAAAGGGCCAGAGAGGCAGCCAGGCTGCCGTCATTGTGCTGGATTGAGGTGAATCAATGAGAAAAAATATAAAAATCATGGCGGCGCTGCTGTTGACAGCGGCGATGATACTGAGCTTTACCGGCTGCCAGAGCAGCTCCGACGACCTGTATGACCAGATACCTGAGTCCAGCGGCGGCAAGGATATTGTAAAAGCGGCTGCGGCTGACGATGTATTCTCTCTCAACAGCAACAGCAGCTACAGCATGAATCCGCTTATTGCCACAAACCATTCAAACCAGCTTGTGTGCAGCCTTGTGTATGACAATATGGTGGAGGTGGACAACTCCTTCAATGTCATCCCCAACATAATAACCGAGTGGAGCTGCTCAGAGGACGCCAAGCTCTGGACACTTAAAATAGACACCAGCAGGACCTTCCATGACGGCACGGGAATCACCGGCAAAGACCTGCGCTATTCGCTGGAGCGGGCTATAACCTCAGACCGCTATGAGGGGCGCTTTTCCAGCTTTCAGGGCGCGTCCTATACCGACGATACCCTTCAGGTGGCGCTGGGGATAGGCGATGCGCAGTTTATAAAGCTGCTGAATATCCCGGTCATAAAATCCGGTACCTTCAATGAAAAATACCCCACCGGCAGCGGACCATATACATATAATGAAGAGCACACGGCCCTGTTGGCCTATGAGGGCTATAATGGGGGTGACAGTCTGCCTTTGGACACCGTGTATCTACAGGAATATCCCACCGCAGAGGGGACCATAAGCGCATTTGAAGACTCTCTTATAGACGTGGTTACCACCGACCCCTCCAGCTATCCAAACCTTGG
>CAYFSB010000190.1:0-3864 GCA_964345655.1 uncultured Oscillospiraceae bacterium | reverse complement strand
CCGCCGGTATTGGGGCCGGTTATGACAAGGGTATCAAACCCGTCGCCCAACTCCACATCAATTGGTACGGCGGTAGTCTGGTCCAGCAGCGGATGCCGCGCCCGGCGCAGGACAATACCGTTTCCATCCAGCGAGGCCTCCTGACAGTTCAGCTTATATGAAAGCTTTGCCTTGGCAAATATAAGATCCAGCCGCACCAGCACCTCAAAGTCCGAGTCTATGTCGTCCCGATGCTCAGCACAGTCGGCGGACAGCTCCGCAAGAATACGCTCTATCTCCAGTTTCTCCTTTGCGGCAAGCTCTCTTAGCTCGTTATTGGCCTTTACCGCCGCCATAGGCTCTATGAAAAGAGTCATGCCGGAGGCCGAAATATCATGTACAAGGCCGGGTACGGCGCCCTTGTGGTCAGCCTTGACCGGCACCACATAGCGGTCTGAGCGCATGGTGATTATTGGCTCCTGCAAAGCCTTGGCATAGGAGGGTGATGAGATTATTTTCTGCAGAGAGTCTCTGGCTCTGGCAGCGGCAGCCCTCATCTGGCGGCGTATAGTAGCAAGCTCCGGGGAGGCGCTGTCGGCGATCTCGTCCTCGCCAACTATAGAGGTGTTTATCTTTTCCTCAAGAAATTTATTGGCGTGCAGCGCAAAAAACAGATGGTCAATACATGTCTTCCCAACACTGTCCTCCGCAATATAACCGCGCACCAGTCTGGCGCACTGGAGAACACGCGCAATATCCATAAGCTCGCAGGTATTCAGCGCTCCACCCAGGTCTGCTCTGGCCAGAGATGAGCGCACATCCTTCACTCCGGAAAAACTTGGGCTGCCCCGCACCACCATCATTGTTCTGGCCGCGCTTGTCTCATCCAGGCGTCGCTTTACCTCAGACCTGTCCTCTGACGGAGACAGCTCCATGGCTCGCTCCTTTGCCGTCTCACCCACCGCCTGAGCGGCAAGCATATCCAGCACTCTGGGCAGCTCCAGCGTTATCAGTGATTTTTCAAAAAAACTCATAATTTTTATCTAACTTTCTTCCAGTAATCCAGCGTTGAAAAGCCCCTCTCCGTATGGGCCAGCAAACATCGCTCCGCCGCTTCTCCGAGACTTTTCAACGTTGTGTCGTCTGTCTTGAATGCAAAGATCTGTTTGGCCGGAGCGAGAACTATATGGCGCAGCGCCTTAAAGGCCTGATCCCCCAGTGCGGCTGCGCTTCCAAATTCCGCGCTGCGGCAGGCCCGGCAGCAAACTCCGCCGTTTTCAAGCCCCAATACCGGGTCCACAGGCTCCTCCCGCCCGCACAATGCGCAGGCGTGTACGTTAGGCTCATAACCCGCAAGGCACATCAGGCGCAGCTCAAAGCCCGCCTTGATATGCTCCGGCTCATACATGCCCCGGCTCAGGGCATACAGGGAATTGAGCCCCAGCTGCAACAGCGCCTCATCGGGCTGGTCCTCCACACTGAGCGCCTCAAGACATTCGGAAAAATAACAGCCCAGCGCCAGCTTCCCCATGTCCTCCCTGAGTCCCTGAAGCGGCTCTATAACCGAGGCCTCGTTCACCGTCCAGCGGCCCTTGTTGCCGAAAAGCGTCAGCTCCGAATATGTCAGCTGCTGGGTAGCTGCCGCTGTCTTGCTGCCCTTGCGCAGCGCTCCGCGGGCCCTGGCCGTCAGCTTCCCGTCAGCGAGGGTAAAAAGAGTCAGTATTCTGTCCGCCTCCTTGTACCTCACTTCTCTGAGGACAAGAGCATTTGTGGTATTAAACATTGTTCCGATAATATTATGTAAACTTAATTCCCCGGCCGGGGCTGCTGCCCCGGTCTCTTCCCGTTTTTTCCAGTCTCCTGTTCGCCGCTTGTGGTCTTATACAGCAGATAATACACCGGGTCGCCCGTCCGGGCAAAGGCCCTCCAGATAGCGTCGTTGTTCATGCTTACCACCTCTGCATGTATTATCTGCAAAAGGGTGCGCGAAAATGATGGTATAAATTGACGTGTATAATTTTATTCGCCGTAGCCGAAATTGCGCAGCTGGGCCATGGAGTCCCGCCAGTTCTCCTTGACCTTCACCCAGGTCTGCAAATACACCTTTGTGCCCATAAACTCCTCGATGTCCAAGCGCGCAAGCTCGCCTATTTTTTTGAGCATGGCGCCCTTTTTGCCGATAATAATGCCCTTATGGCTCTCTTTTTCGCAATATATTGTGACTTCCAGATCTATTATTCCGTCGTCCCGCTCGGAAAAGCGCGTCACCTCCACGGCGGTGCCGTGGGGGATCTCCTTATCCAGGCATTTAAGCAGCTTTTCCCGCACCAGCTCCGCGCATATCTGGCGCTCAGGCTGATCGGTTATCATATCATCCGGGAAAAGATGCGGCCCTTCCTCTGCGTATTTCTCAAGCTCGGCAAACAGCTCGTCCAGCCCGTCGCCGTTTTTGGCAGAGATTGGCAAAATGGCCTCGAAGGCGTACGCGGATGAGTACAGAGCCATAACCTCAAGCAGTCTCGCCTTATCCACGCTGTCTATTTTGTTTATGACCAGCAGCGCTGGCGCTCCCGCCTGCTTCAGCCGCTCAATGAGAGCCTCCTCCTGAGGGCCTATAGCCGCCACCGGCTCCACCATCAGCAGCACGCAGTCCACATCCGCTACGCTCTCCCGAACCACATTCACCATGTAGTCCCCAAGTCTTGTGCGGGGCTTGTGGAAGCCCGGAGTATCCATCAGCACAAACTGGGTATCGCCTCTGGCCACAATGGCGGTTATCCTGTTGCGGGTAGTCTGGGGCTTGTTGGACACAATGGCCACCTTTTCCCCCACAAGCGCGTTGGTGAGGGTGGATTTGCCCACATTCGGTCTGCCGCATATTGTTATCATGGCTGTTTTTGTCATCAGTTTTTATCTCCCATTATTTCTTTTTCTCTCTGTCGCATCTGTTGTTTCATAGGGCCCTCATCCACATGGTCATAGCCAAGCAGATGCAGCACCGAATGAACAGTGAGATACATTATCTCCCGCTCATAGCCGTGGCCAAACTCTTCGCCCTGGCTTTCGCAGCGTGGCACGGATATCATCATATCCCCAAGCAAAACACTTCCGCTGTCCATATCCCGCTCGCAGAGCTGCGGGTCAAACTCTCCCGGTCTCAGTTCATTTTGCGGGAAGGACAGCACATCGGTGGCCTTGTCCACACCACGAAACTCACTGTTCACCCGCCGTATCCCCTCATCGTCGGTGAGCATGGCGCTGATTATGCAGCACGTATCCACGCCCTCGGCTTCAAGCGCCATATTGGCAGCCTTTTTTATCAGCGCCGCGGAATTGTTATGGCCCAGGTTGCTCTTCTCCCGGCTTACATATATCTCGTGTTTCATCCGCGTCTATCCTCTTTTGTATTTTTTGGCCGGCTGTTTTTTCACTGTTGCCAGCGGGTGGCCCTTGTCGTAGACCTCATAGGCCTCGATGATCTTCTGCACCAGCCTGTGGCGCACCACGTCCGCGCCGGTGAGCATACATATGGCAATGTCCTCTATGCCCTCCAGTACCTTCATAGCCACCTTGAGGCCGCTGGTCTTGTCCTCCGGCAGATCTATCTGCGTAATGTCGCCGGTTATTACCACTCTTGAGCCAAAGCCTATGCGCGTGAGAAACATCTTCATCTGCTCACGCGAGGTATTCTGGGCCTCATCAAGAATTATAAAGCTGTCGTCCAGCGTCCGGCCGCGCATGTAGGCAAGCGGCGCCACCTCTATGTTCCCCCGCTCCAGATATTTGTTGTAGGTCTCCGGCCCCAGCATCTCAAAGAGGGCGTCATAGAGGGGACGGAGGTACGGGTCTACCTTGCTCTGCAAATCGCCGGGCAAAAACCCCAGC
>CAYFSB010000189.1:0-3864 GCA_964345655.1 uncultured Oscillospiraceae bacterium | reverse complement strand
CGCAGAGGCGTTCATTCGCAGAGCGTCCTCCATGTCCATGGCGGCCCCCGACCCCAGACTCATATCCTCAAACAGCACGGAGCTGTCGTGGGTAGCCCGCAGACAAACCGCTTTATTGAGCGTGGGCGGAATACAGCTTCTAATAGCCCCGCGTGTGCCCATGAGCACATCTGCGTATTCGCATAATGGTGCAATCGTCACGTCCAGCCGCTCAAGCCCCGCTGTGGAGCCCATGATATAGCCATGGTCAAAGGCCAGCATCACGGTGTTTCCGGACACGGGAGAGAAGATGCGGGAAAGGCGGTTTTTCATGCCCCAGTCTGTGTTGCTCAGACCTCTGGCAAAAAAGCCCTGGTCATTGGCGGGAATATCCATATGATAGTCCTTGGACGCCCTGTTTCCTATTGCATCAGCCATGGCTCACTCCTTGAAGAAGGCCAGCGTATGCGCAGGGGTATTCCAGAGGCGCAGAGTCTCATCATCCCACTTGGCAATATTGAGCTGGAAACCGGCCTGCTCCTGCACAGTCAGTATCTCGCCGACCATGTTGGCTACCACGTCAATGCCCAGACCCTCAAGATACTTCACGCAGTCCTTATAGAGGATGAACATCTCCATAAGAGTGGTTGCTCCGGAGCCGTTTATCATCACGAAGGTCTTATCGCCTTTCTGGAGCGGAATATCCTTCACCAGGGCGTTGGTCATGATCTCGATGGTCTCCTTTGCGGTCTTCATGGGCTGGCGTCCGCCGCCGCCCTCACCGTGCTGACCCATGCCTATCTCCATATCCACATCGCCCAGATCGCCAAACTCAGCGCCGGTAGCGGGATGGGTGGCGCATCGAGCGGCGACAGCTATTGTGGCCATGGAGTCGGCGTATTTCTGAGCAATGTCGGCCACCGCGTCCAGATCCTTGCCCTCGCGCGCTGCGGCGGCGGCAATATGATACAGCGGAATTGCGCCGGCCAGACCGCGGCGGTCGTCAGAGTTGGAGCGGGGTGCATTGGAGATATCCTCCTGAGTGACCACCTTGCGCACATTCAGGCCCTCTTTTTTGACCATCTTCATGACCATGTTGCCGCAGAGCATGTCTCCGGCATGGTTGAGAACCAGCAGCAGAACACCGTGGCCCTTATCAGCAATTTTTACTGCCTCAAAAACCAGTTGGGGATTGGGAGCCGCGAAAACATCGCCTACCACCTGAATGTCCAGCATGCCCTCGCCAACAAAGCCAGCCTGCGCAGGCTCATGTCCGGAGCCGCCAAAGGTGACAACGGTGACGCGGTCAGCCTTATCAAGGGCGCGGCTTATGACCATATGACCCTGGACGTCCACAATGTCCTTATGGGCCAGTGCCAGACCTTCCAGCAGCTCATCGGTCAAAGTATTGGGATCATTGATAAATTTCTTCATCTTCATTGAAAAATTCCTCCTGTTTCTTTGTTATGATTGCGTTTTGGTTATATTACTTCTTTGCAAGCCCGGCAAAGAAATACTTCATTGATATGGCCCCGGCATCCGCTGTCCCTATTGTCGCCTCGCCATAGCTTCTGGCCCGGCCAAATTTGGACACAAATCCGCGGCTGGCCTCCGCACCTCGCTCCGCTGCCTCCGCCGCAGCTTCAAAAAGCTCATCCTCCGTGCCGTTTGCTTCCGCAATGGCCTCGCTGGCCGGTATGAGCGCGTCCATCATGGTCTTGTCGCCCACCTTGGCCCTCGACAAAGCTGCAAGCTCAGAATAGGCATTGGCAAAAATCTCCTTCAGCTCCTCAAAGCTTATCTCCCCGGCCTCCGGCGCTGCCTCCTGCATACCGTCAAGCCAGGTGTTCCAGAGAGGCACAGCGCTTCCGCCGTTTATCATCATCACATTCATCGCGGCATCATCAAGCATGCTCTTTATTCCGCCCTGCGCGTTGTCTGCCGCGTCAAATATGGCTGTGCATATCTTTGTCATTGTAATGCCGTGGTCCGCATCGCCAAAGTGCGAGTCGATCTCCGTAAGCTCGTCCTGCGCCGAAATAACACTTTTGCATGCGTTTTTAAGTCTTTCTGCAAATTCAGCCCTGTCAATCATCATGCCACCTCGTTTATTAACAATTGTTGCTTTATATGCGCTTTTATCTTGTTCTAAATATAACATATGCTATGTTTAAATTTCAACACTTTTTCATTGCAAAATAAAAAAACGGCTAAATCACACAAATAAGCAGACGCTCTTTGTATGATTTAGCCAACAAAATATCAATATTCCAATATTTTCTCTGCCAGAGAATGGGGCAGAACCAGCGCATCGGCAACGTTCATATTCAGCGCGCCAATAACGCTCTGGGGTCTGAGCAAAGCGGAGCACACTGCAACCACATATGCTGTCCCCGCAAGCTGAATTGTGGTGGCCTGCATTACGTTATCCACCGCAGGAATTATCACGCAGCCCCGTTCATCATAATAGTGTGCCAAAATGCGCCCTACTGCCTTCTGACGTGTCAGTTCGCTTCCAAATCTGTATTCAACCCCCAGATCCGGGTATGAGGGATAGTTTGATATGTTTACTATTGCCAGTTCCATATCATTCCACCGGTCGTCCATTGCTCTGTATGAGTCCATGTGCCGTATTAATTCAAGCTCCGATTCCGAGTCAAAAAACGCGGGGAAATACAGATAATCCGCTTCAAGTCCGGTTTTTATCGAGAGGATACGGGCGATTTCGTTGGTATGATAGCCCCTGTATGAGGCGCCGATACCGCCTATCAGCGGAAATATTCTTCCGGACATATCCAGCTTCTCTGTCAGGGTCTCCGCATAATCCGCCATGCGCCCCATCATTGAACCCCATCCCACACCCACACTCTTATATGAATGCTCCCCATCGAAGCAAAGCTCATATGCTGAGGCAGCGACGGTTCTGTCTGTCTCGTCTGCGGACTGTTCATCCCGGATGACCAGCGCATTTTTTAGGCCAAATCTGGCCTCAAGCCTTTTTGACAGGAGCTGCTGCGGATTCTCTACATCGTTTATTGTTATGCTTACGATCCCGCACTCTTTGGCCTCTGTCAAAAGCACGCTCGCCAGTGGTCTGGATATTCCAAACGCTTTCGCGATCTGGCTCTGTGTCATATTCTGTTCACAATACATGCGCGAGACGCTTATCATACGCTCAATCTTCTTCTCAGTCGGGATCAAAGGCATCCACCCCCTGTCTTCTGGAAAGAGAATACTATAAATTCTAACATTTGTCAAGTTTTAAATGAAAAATCCGCCGACAGAAAACAAACTGTCGACGGATGATACAACTGTGTAATTATTTGCTTCTGAATCTCGTCAGAAAATCCTTGGTCTCCTGGTGCTGTGGATTTTCAAACAGTTCTTTCGGCGTGCCCTGCTCACAGATAACGCCCTGATTCATGTACACAACCAGCTTGCTGACATCTCTGGCAAAGGCCATCTCATGAGTCACGACCAGCATTGTCATGCCCTCATTTGCCAGAGCCTGCATTACGTTCAGGACCTCTCCCACCATTTCCGGGTCCAGCGCGGATGTGGGTTCGTCAAAGAGCAGCAGCTCCGGGTCCATGGCCATGGCTCTCGCAATTGCCACACGCTGCTTTTGCCCGCCGGATATCTGCCGGGGCTTTGCGTTAATATACGGGGCCATACCAACCTTTTCAAGATACTTCATTGCGTGGGTACGGGCCTCTTCCTTATTCCTTTTAAGGACTTTTATCTGTCCCACCATGCAGTTATCCAACACTGTCATATTGTTGAACAGGTTAAAGGACTGGAACACCATCCCAACATGGGAGCGGTACTCCGCCGCATTGACGCCTCTACCGATAACATTCTTCCCATGATACAGTACGTCCCCTG
>CAYFSB010000188.1:0-3918 GCA_964345655.1 uncultured Oscillospiraceae bacterium | reverse complement strand
ATGAGCCAGGGCCATCCCAGAGGCGATATTCCGGACTATCAGACGTCCGCCATGTGCATGGCAATACTGCTCAGGGGCATGGATGACCGGGAGACGCTGGATCTGACCATGGCCATGAAGGACTCCGGAGAGACGCTGGATCTGAGTGCCATACAGGGCGTGAAGGCGGATAAGCACTCCACCGGCGGCGTAGGCGACAAGACGAGTCTGGTGCTGTGTCCCATGGTGGCGGCCTGCGGGCTGAAGGTGGCCAAGATGTCCGGCCGGGGGCTTGGCCATACCGGCGGCACTATCGACAAGTTAGAGAGCTTCCCCGGCTTCAATACCGGCATTTCCGAGGAGACTTTTTTCAAAAATGTAAATGATATAGGCATAGCCATTATGGGCCAGACGGCGGATCTGGACCCGGCTGACAAGAAGCTCTATGCCCTTCGGGATGTGACGGGCACAGTGCCGTCGATCCCGCTTATTGTCAGCTCCATCATGTCCAAGAAGCTGGCCTCCGGGGCCGACGTGATAGTGCTGGATGTGAAGTGCGGCAGCGGGGCATTTATGAAGACGGAGGAGCAGGCCGGGGAGCTGGCCAGGAATCTGACCCGCATAGGCCATCTGGCCGGGCGCAAATGCGCGGCGGTGATAACGAATATGGATCAGCCGCTGGGCCGCGCGGTAGGCAACGCTCTGGAGGTAAAGGAGGCCATTGCGGTGCTGCAGGGCCGTCAGGGCGGGGATCTGAAGGAGCTGTGCCTGACGCTGGGCGGGCTGATGCTTGCGGAGGCGGGATTTGAGCCGAGCATAGAGGCGGCGCAGGCCCGGCTGCAGCGGACAATAGATCAGGGCAGCGCCCTTGAAAAGCTTGCGCAGATGGTGGCGGCGCAGGGGGGAGACAGCCGCGCCGTGTATGATGAGGCGCTGCTGCCCAAAGCGCCCGTGGTGCTGGAGCTGCCCTCGGAGCTGTCAGGCTATGTAGGGCATATCCGGGCGGAGGACGTGGGTCTGGTGTCCATGCACCTGGGCGGCGGCCGGGCCACCAAGGACAGTGTGATAGACCTGTCGGTAGGCGTGGTGCTGAACAAGAAGGTGGGGGACTATGTGGAAAAAGGCGAGAGTCTGGCCGCCATTCACGCCGCCACAGAGGAGAAGGCACGCCAGGCGGCGGTGCTGCTGCGGCGCTGCTATGAGATCGCCCCGGAGCCTGTGCAGCGGGGAAAGTTTATAAAAGCCATCGTGCGCTGAGCGCCGGTGAAAAGCGCCGGGCAAAAGGCCGCGGCGGATAAAAAAATATGTCATCCTGAGCGGGAGCAAGGCTCTTTTTCACCACAAATGTTGTGAGAAGAAGCTTTCGCACCTGAAAACTCAGGATGACATATTTTTATTGGCCGCGCCGCAGGTCACAGCGCGCGGGCGGTTAAGGCTGCCGCTGTCCGGCGGATAAGGGCGGCATAGCCCGGTGGTCAGCTCAGAGCGTGGACGCGCAGGTATTCCAGCACTTTGTTAATGCCGGCGGAGTTCAGGGCCTTGCCGTTGGCGGAGGCATAGTCGCTGCCCAGGGCGCCGGTGCTGTCGCAGAGGACGGAGGCGATGTCCGCGTAATATACGCCGGTGTCGGTGCAGACCTGCTGTATCCACTCATTGGCCTGCATGACCATGTCCAATGTGATGCCGTCCGGGCCGGAGTATGAGCCTGTCACAGAGGTCAGCGAGCAGCATACAAGGGCGGTGTCGGGGCTTGCGGAGTGGATATTGTTCAAGAGCTCTGTGAGAGCGGCGGTGTAGGTGGCCCCGTCCACATCGCCCAGTCCGTCCATACCCAGGGAAATAATAAGGATAGAGGGCTTTGCGGCTTCGGCTGCGGCGGAGGCGCTCATTTCGGAGCCGTCGGCGGGGTATATGATAGTACACTGGGCGATAGAGGAGGCGGGGATATTGCCCGCACTGCTGCCCCAGACCTGAGCCGTGGCGACGCCGCCGGATAAAAGCCCGTAGTCTCTCAGCCCCACCAGTGCGCTGTCGCACAGGAAGGTGAGCGAGTCCACATAGCTCATCCCGCCGTCCCCGGTCTCGGCAAGGCTGTTAAGGCTGCCGCTGCCAGTGAGCGCGGAGGCTGATACTCCAGCGCTGTCTGCCTGGGCAATGGCTGACGCGGAAGCTTTTGCCGGCGCCTCACCGCCCAGATACAGGGTGCCGTCCTGCTGATCTCCGCCGTACTTCACCGCGGCGGCGAAGATCAGCCCCACCAGCAGCGCCAGCAGGCAAAGCACAATGCCCATGGCCCATATGATGTTTTTGATAGAAGAGAGCTTACTCTGCATGACAGTACCTCCATAAGTGCGAATAAGACCAGAAAACTGCGCAGGGGGCCGTCCCCGGCACCACCCGCAGGGCGGCGTCAGAAGAAGCCTGCTCCATTGCGCTTTCGCCGATGGCTAAAGCTCCATATCCGCAGTCTCCTTCTTCCTTAGCCACAGCAAAGGCTAACCTTTGCTGTGGGGTAACGGAGACGGAGAAACCACCCGTCCGTAGGGGCGATTCACGAATCGCCCGCTCCCGTCGGCGTCAGAAGGAGCCGGCCCTATTGCGCTTTCGCCTATGCGGCAAAAATGGCGGGCTTTCGCCCGCCATTCAAACTTGCTTTAGTTCTCGGCCTCGGCCAAAGCCTTTGCCTCAGCTATAACCTTCTGCTGGATGTTGCCGGGGGCCTCCTCATAGCGGATGAACTTGCATGTGAAGGAGCCGCGGCCCTGAGTCATGGAGCGCAGGTCGATAGTGTAGGAGCTCATTTCAGCCATTGGGACCTCAGCCTCGACAGTCTGCATACCTTCCTCGGCGTTCATGCCAAGGACGGTGCCCCGGCGCTTGGAGCTGATATCACTCATGATATCGCCCAAGTTAGAGTCGGGAATGGTGACCTTCAGCAGGCCGATAGGCTCAAGAATGGTGGGCTTTGCCTTGGGGATACCGTCCTGATAGGCGAGACGCGCGGCGGTCTGGAAGGCCATATCGTTGGAGTCCACCGGGTGGTAGGAGCCGTCATACAGAGTTGCCTTCAGGCCGACCAGCGGGTAACCTGCCAGCACACCCTTGACAACAGCGTTCCGCAGTCCTTTTTCCACGGAGGGGAAGAAGTTTCTGGGCACGGAGCCGCCGAAGACCTCCTCGGCGAAGATCATGTCGTCCTGCTCCTCCTGGGGCTCAAAGCGGACCCACACGTCGCCGAACTGGCCTGAACCGCCGGACTGCTTCTTGTGGCGGCCGTGGGCTTCCACCTTGCCCTTGATCTTTTCGCGGTAGGCCACGCGGGCGGGCTTCAGCTCGGTCTCCACGCCGAAGCGGGACTTGAGCTTTGCACAGAGCACGTCCACCTGGATGTCGCCTGCGCCGGAGACCACCATCTGGTGGGTCTCAGCGTTATTGACGAGAGTAAAGGAGATGTCCTCCTCATTGAGTCTTGACAGACCGCCTGCGACCTTGTCGTCCTGGCCCTTGGTCTTGGGGGAGATAGCCATGGAGTAGCAGGGTTCGGGAATTTCGATAGCGGGCAGCTCTTTTTCATTTTTGGGATCGCAAACGGTGTCGCCGGTTTTCCAGTCCATCTTGCCGATCGCCACGATGTCGCCGCAGCAGGCGTCTTTGACCTCGCTGGTCTTCTTGCCGCAGATCGTGTACAGGCGGCCCAGCTTATCGGTGCTGGACATGCGGACGTTTCTAAGGGACATGTCGGAGCTGATGCTGCCGCCCATGACCTTGACGAAGCTGTATTTACCGAACTGGTCGGACACGGTTTTGAACACGAAGCCCAGAGTGGGGGCTTTGGGGTCGATACCGTCCATCTGGGCGGGATCGGGCACGTAGTCGACGACAGCCTGCATCAGGGCCTCAGTGCCGATATTCTGCATGGCGGAGCTTGCGAAGACGGGA
>CAYFSB010000187.1:0-3918 GCA_964345655.1 uncultured Oscillospiraceae bacterium | reverse complement strand
CCAAGTTTCCGGCTCAGAACCCACAAACACAGGCTTGGCACCCAGATAAGTGATAGGATGCGAAGAGGCACAGAAAGTAAAGCTCTGTACCAGCACTTCATCTCCCGGACCGACACCGCAAGCTATCAATGCCAAATGTACTGCTGCCGTACCCGCACTCAGTGCCACCACTTCATGTGTGCCGCCCGTAAACTGTTTCAAATCCTCCTCAAAAGCATTTACATTAGGTCCCAAAGGTACTACCCAATTGGTATCAAATGCCTCCTTCACATATTTCTGTTCCAATCCGGCTTTGCTCATGTGGGCGAGGCAGAGATAAATTTGCTTGTCCATAAGATATATATATATGATTTACAAAACTATATTCTTGATTACTTTACATCGGTTTCCTACCGCTAAAACCCCATCCGGAATATCCTTTGTGACAACTGAACCAGCACCTACAATACTCCATTTCCCAATCTTTACTCCAGGAATGACTACACTACCGGCACCAATCCATGTCCCCTCACCCACTTGTACATTACCGCAAAGTGTACAATGAGGAGAAATATGTACATAATCCCCAAGCCTACATTCATGATCTACCGAAGCACCTGTATTAATGATACAATGACTCCCAATACGACAATCTGACTGAACGATAGCCCCCTGCATTACAACAGTACCTTCTTTTATCACAGCCTTTTCCGAAATAATTGCCGAAGGATGAAAACCCCGGCCATATTCCACTTGTAGCTTTTCTGCTATCTTTCTACGAACACCATTATTCCCTATACTGATTATCAACGGACCACAGACTTCCGACGAACGTAATACGGGATAGTCAAAAAGACAATGAATTTTCTCCTTATCATCCACCAACGCTTCAATCGGTTCATGATTTTCACGCAATATATCAATGATCACTTTGGCATGACCACTGGCACCATATAAATACATTTTCCAATATTAATTATTTCCAGTAAAAGCCTCCATCGTAACCGAAGTTTCCGAGCTGATGCCTTCGCGCACAAAGACCTTCTTTATTGTCATAAAAACGATTTTCAAATCAAGCAGAAAAGAGCAATGGTCCACGTACCACACATCCAGCTCAAACTTGCGCGTCCAGCTGATAGCATTGCGTCCGTTCACCTGTGCCCAGCCCGTAATGCCCGGACGTACCTCATGGCGACGCGACTGTTCCTTGCTGTATAACGGCAGGTATTGGGGAAGCAAAGGACGAGGGCCTATCAGGGCCATATCCCCTTTCAATACATTTATCAGTTGAGGAAGTTCATCTATCGAAGTGGAACGTACAAAGCGTCCTACTTTAGTCAAACGCTGAGCATCCGGAAGCAGATTTCCATCCACATCCCGCTCATCCGTCATAGTCTTAAACTTGATTACTTTGAATATCTTTCCGTTCTTTCCCGGACGTTCCTGCATGAAAAATACGCCTGCACCTTTGTTGGCAAAGTACAACCAAAGTGTAATGATAAGTAAAGGAGCAAACAATACGCCTAAAGCGATAAAGATTACACAAAAGTCTGTAACTCGTTTAAAAAGTTTTTTGTACATAAGCTATTACAACTAGCTACCAATACTATCTATAGCTTCTAAATAAGCCTTTACTATAATATTTCTATCAAATTGTTTTTCAACTTTTTTTCTTGCTGCTATGCCCATGTTTTTCTTCTCTTCAAAAGACAAATCAAGAAACTTACGGACTTTACCTATAAGATCTTCGGAATTCTGTTGTTCAACAATAAACCCATTAACTCCATCATCTACAATTTCTTTGCAACCACTACGATTGGTCGTGATGACAGGTCTTCCACTCGCACAACTTTCCAAAAGAACATTCGACATACCTTCAGGATAATAAGTAGGATGAACGATACAATGCACGTTTGCAATAAAAGGACGGACATCAGAAGTCATCCCATGATAAATTATTGTCTTATTATTATTCAACTTTTTCAATTTCTCCTGATATGCATCCTCACAATAACCCAAAATATGAAATTCCGTATTAGGATACTCTTCACGAATAGCAATCGCAGTATCAAGGTATTGTTCTATCCCTTTCTGTTTCATTATACGACTAATAAAAATAAATTTCACCGTGTCATCATTTGGATAATCCATCAATTGAAAACGGATTAAATTTACACCCGATCCTGGGATTATAAACCACAATCAGGAGTCAGATTGTGCATTTCACAAAATCTTTTATTTTCCTCATTTTGGAAAAAGATTCTTCTTGATTTTCTCAAACCAATCTTATAAAGCAAAAATACAATCTTCTGAATTCTTGATGTTTTTTCAACAGCAGTTCCAAGTCCAGTAATATTCACAATTTGAGGTATACCATATAATCTGCAAACCATCCCTCCATAAACATTGGGCTTGATTGTATAGGACAAAACCACATCTGGTTTTTCTTTCCTTATAAGATTTACATAATGGCATATCAACATAAAATCTTTTACAGGATTAGTACTTCTACGGTCTATTTCAGTCGTCACACATTTTGCTCCTATAGCTTCCAACTCATTCATTCTTTTATCAAAAGGCGCAGAAATAGTTATGAAATGCCCCTGTTCAATAATAGCTTTTACTACTTCAAAGCGAAAACTAATCAACCCTGCCACATTATTAGCTAACAATAATATCCTCATCTTAATCCCTATATTTTACAATTCTCGCAATATTTCCTTACAATTACAAACGACCTATATAGCGTACCCGCTATTTATTAAGCAGTCACGCCTATATGAGTCTTAGAAAAAATCAGCAAAACTTTCTTACGATGCATACTCTTTTTCTTCCTTACAAGAAGACATATAGTAACATGAAAACATAACAATGATGTCCTCAATATACAGGAAGACAAGAAGATCCAATCTATTATAAAGAGTTTATTTATTATTGAATGTTGTTATAAATCAAATCAAGAGCCTTGCTGGTTGCATTTCCATATTCTGTTTCATACTTATTCTTGAACGGAATAACATACTCCTCGACTACCTTTTTAAAATCTGCCTCCTTAATCAACTTAGTCAGTTCACCTTGATCTTCCTTATACAAAAGTTCCTTACGAATGTCAAAATACAGACCTCTGATGGCATTATACTTATCATAATCGTATGGCCACAAGAAGATTGGTTTATCCATAATGCAGTAGTCGAAAATAATGCCCGAATAATCAGAAACAAGAAGGTCAGAAGCAATCATAATGTCTTCTACGACCTCATAATTTGTTACATCAATAAAGAAATCATTGTTCTGTTTTGTATCCGAACTGATGACTGGATGAGCTCTATATAACAAAACATAATCATCGCCCAGATTCTGTTTCCAAAGGTTTACATCCACATCAAATACCTCTTTAAAGTTAGCCTCTTCTCTAAATGTTGGTGCATACAAAATAGCCTTCTTTCCTTCTGGAATTCCAATTCTCTTGCGCAATTCACTTCTGTAGTCTTCCGTATAATGCACCAAAATATCATTCTTAGGCATACCGATTACGTGCATCTTGCCTATTGGTATTCCGAACATGCCAGCATACACATACTTCTCAATATCAGAAGATGCAAAACAGCAATCCCACTTGAATGTTGATAAAGTCCTGAAATTAGCAGAATCAATAGCATCTTTACCATCCAACTTACATAATACTCCATGAGTTGTGTGCATATAGTAAGTATTGATGCCTTTAAAATTGAGTGCTCGTTCCACAATTACGTTCGTCACCCAAACTCTAGCCCTCAAGGCTATATTGAAATACTTAAGGCTGTTGACGTTAACCGTATTTGGAATGAATGGATATTTCTCGGGATTCTTAAAAGCCCAATATATGATATAGTCCTTGAAACGTTCATCCTTCAACATGGCCTCATAAATCACTCGCGTACTATCGGAATAATGACGTCC
>CAYFSB010000186.1:0-3925 GCA_964345655.1 uncultured Oscillospiraceae bacterium | reverse complement strand
TCCAAGCTCCACGCTGAGTATTTCGACACTCTGGCAGGCAGGGACGAGATATTCAACAAGCAGCGGGAAAAGACCGGCGTAGACTATTTTGACTACTATCTGCTCCATGATGTGAACCGTAACCACCTGAAAATTTACGATGAGCTGGACTGCTTTGACTGGCTTGTGGACAAGCGGGATAAGGGCCTTGCAAAGCATATCGGTTTTTCCTATCATGACTGCCCGGAGCTGCTGGATAAGCTGCTTACAGAGCACCCCCAGGTGGAGTTTGTACAACTGCAGCTGAACTATCTGGACTGGGACAGCGACAATGTCCAGTCCCGCCGGAACTATGAGACGGTGGTAAAGCACGGCAAGCGGGTGGTTGTAATGGAGCCTGTAAAGGGGGGGACTCTGGCCAGAGTCCCGGAGCAGGTGGAGCGCATGTTCAGGGACTATGCGCCGGAGCGCTCCGTGCCCTCATGGGGCATCCGTTTTGCCGCCAGCCTTGAAAACGTGATGATGGTGCTCAGCGGTATGAGCGATATGGAACAGCTTCTGGACAACACCTCCACCATGTCGGATTTTGTGCCCATGAACAAAGAGGAGCTGGAGATCGCAGCCAAAGCCGCAGAGATGATACGCTCCGGCGTGACGGTGGCCTGTACCGGCTGCTCCTACTGCACAGAGGGCTGCCCCATGAATATCCCCATTCCCGGCTGCTTCCAGCTGTATAACGAGGCAAAGCGCGGCGAGAGCAGGCGGGGCGAATACAAAAAGCTCACCGAGAACACCGGCCGCGCCGGAGACTGCATAGGCTGCGGACAGTGTGAGGGCGTCTGCCCACAGCACCTGCCTGTGCGGGACTATCTGAAGGACGCGGCAATGCTCTTTGAGAGATAGGCCGTTCTCTACAGGCGTCAAAGGTCGAATATATGAGATCCCGCTCTGTTCCGTTTTCGGTACAGAGCGGGATCTTATATATTTTTTTGAAAATGTGACGCAGTCACGGTTAAAGGAAGAGAGAGACTGCTAAAATAAAACCACAAAGTAAAAGGCGGTACGATTATGAGTTCATTTGATTTTTTTAAAACCGTGGACATTAACGCGGAACTTCTGCGCATTCGCGCTCTGCCGGATGCGCTGCTGCTGGATGTGCGAAGCCCTGAGGAATATTCCGGCGGCCACATTCCCGGCAGCGTCAATCTCCCCCTGCCGGAGATAGACCAGGCGGAGAGCAGGTTTCCGGATAAGTCGAGACCGGTATTCATATACTGCCTCAGCGGGGCCAGAAGCGGTCAGGCGCTGGCAGTTATGAAGCGGCAGGGATATACCGACCTGACGAACATCGGCGGAATAAGAGCATACAGCGGAAAATTGGAGATGGGAAGATGAAAATAGTTATTGTCGGCGGCGTTGCCGGCGGCGCCTCTGCGGCGGCCCGGCTGCGCAGATTGGATGAGAAGGCCCAGATAGTGGTGTTTGAGCGCTCCGGCTATGTTTCATATGCCAACTGCGGCCTGCCCTACTATATAGGCGGCGTCATAGAGGATAAGAGCGAGCTGAGTCTCCAGACGCCGGAGAGCTTCTGGGAGCGTTTTCGCATTGACGTCCGGCTCCGGCACAATGTTACGGCGGTGAACACCGGCAGAAAGACCGTCACCGTTGAGGGGCTGGACACCGGGAAGGTGTATGAGGAGAGCTACGACAAGCTTATCCTCTCGCCGGGGGCAAAGCCCGTGCGCCCGGAGCTGCCCGGAGTTGACGATGACAGGATATTTACCCTGCGCACAGTGGAGGACACCCTGCGTATTCGGGAATTTGTCACTGTGAATAAGCCCCGCTCCGCGGTCATAGCCGGCGGCGGCTTTATAGGTCTTGAGGTGGCGGAGAATCTGCGGGAGCTGGGCATGGAGGTCACGATCGTCCAGCGGCCCAAGCAGGTGCTCAATCCTCTGGACTACGACATGGCCGCCGTCGTCCACGGTGAGCTGAGGAAAAACGGCGTGAGACTGAGCCTTGGCAGCAGCGTCACGGGTTTTGAGCGGCAGGGGGACCAGGTGCTGACACTGCTCAAAGACCAGCCGCCGCTGAAAGCGGACATGGTGCTGCTGGCTATCGGCGTGGTGCCTGATTCCGCCCTTGCAAAGGCGGCGGGTCTTGAGCTGGGGGCCAAGGGCAGCATAGTTGTCAATTCGCGCATGGAGACCTCCGTGCCGGATATTTACGCCGTGGGCGACGCTGTGGAGCTGCGCCACTATATCACCGGCAGCAAGGCGCTTGTAGCGCTGGCGGGGCCGGCAAACAAGCAGGGCCGCATTGCCGCGGACAATATCTGCGGCATAGACAGCGAGTATAAGGGCGCCCAGGGCTCATCCATAATCAAGCTCTTCAATCTTACAGCCGCATCCACCGGCATAAACGAGGGCGCGGCCCAAAGCGCGGGGCTGGACTATGAGAAGCTGGTCCTCTCCCCGTCAAACCACGCCTCCTACTATCCCGGCGGCAGGCTCATGACTATCAAGCTTTTGTATGAGCGGGGCAGCCTGCGGCTGCTGGGCGCGCAGATAGTTGGCGGCGAGGGCGTCGACAAGCGCATAGATGTGCTGTCCACGGCCATGCGTACCGGTATGAAGGTCACAGAGCTTGCGGGCCTTGAGCTCTCCTATGCTCCGCCTTATTCCTCGGCCAAGGACCCGGTAAATATAGCGGGCTTCATGGCGGAGAATATAGAGGCTGGAAAGGTGAAGCAGTTTCACTGGCAGGATGTGCCGGCGCTGCAGAAGAACAGCGGCGTAACGCTGATCGATACCCGCACCCCTGCGGAATATGCCGCCGGCCATGCGGAGGGCTTTGTGAACATGCCGGTAGACGATCTGCGTGAGCGCATTGAGGAGCTGGACAGGAGCCGCCCGGTGTATGTTATGTGCCAGAGCGGGCAGAGGAGCTATATTGCCTGCCGCATATTCAGCCAGAACGGTTTTGACTGCTACAATTTCTCCGGCGGCTACCGTTTTTATGAGACAGTGAGCAGAGACCGCTGCACCGCTGAAAACAGCTGGCCCTGCGGCATGGACAGATAAAAACCTAAAAACCTCCGGCCTTGGCCGGAGGTTTAAATTCGTCGACAAAGTCCTGCGGACTTTATCGACGAGAAAGCTGCACTGCGCTCTGTGCCTCAACGTCCGCCTGCGGCGAACATTTCGACACTCGCTCCGTGAGAAGTGTTTTCCCCGACGTACACGCCGCCGGAGAAAACGATTAAAATGATTTTTCGCCTGCGGGCGAAAAACTCTGCGAGGCTTTGTCTACAGTCTGAAACCTCCGGCCTTGGCCGGAGGTTTCAGCGCTTTTCAGGGGGCTCTGAACATGAAGGATGAGATACACAGCAGCACTCCCTCAAAGCACAGGGAGATGCCGCCGAATATAATCAGCACTTCGGTGGAAGTAAAGGGGTCGATTATCATCAGCACGCCTGCAGCGATCGACAGCAGCGCGAAGACAAGGGGCAGTCCCCAGCGCCTCAGACCCGCTCTGCGGATGCTTATTCCGGCCTCCAGATTATAAAAGCCTGAGATGACCAGCAGTATCCCCACAAAGACAGGCAGGGCCACCACAAGGATAGTGGGCTTGATAAAGAGCACGATGCCGATGGTTATCAGCGTAAGCCCTGAGACCAGCCCGCCGAACAGCACCCGGCTGAGATCGCTGCCTGCAAAATACATCACCAGCAGCGTGATGCCGCCCGCGATCAAAATGCCGGCGAGGATATACACAAGCGTCAGCGCGGAGGCGGCGGGATTTGCCAGAAGAAGAATGCCGGTACCGAGCATCACAAGGGCGCCGAGAAAGCCAAGCCAGTTAAAACCGTGTTTAAGTTCCATAGTCTGTTCTTCCTTGTATTATAAAGTAGTAGTTAATAAAGCCCCTCTCCAAGGGCAATGTG